>JAFWXG010000051.1 GCA_017523005.1 Clostridia bacterium | reverse complement strand
GTCCTATCCCCACCATGTGCGGTTTAAATTCCTGAATAAAAAACAAATCTTTTGCAAGTGTCTTTGGGGTTTGGTAAGGCGAGCCTACCATAAATCCACATCCTGTCTGAAATCCTATTTCCTTTAAAGTTTTCAGACATTTCATTCTGTTTTCAAGCGACATTTCATCAGGATGTAGTTTTGCATAATGGTCATTGTCTGCCGTTTCGTGTCTTAACAAATATCTGTCTGCGCCTGCATCTTTAAGTTCTTGATATTCCTCTTTTGTCTTTTCGCCAAGTGACAAGGTCACGGCACAATAAGGATATGTGGTTTTAATTTTTTTAACCAATGAAGAATAGTTTTTGTCTGTCTCTCCGCCCTGAAGTACAAAAGTTCTAAATCCTGCCTTGTATCCATCTTCGCAGGATTTTAAAATTTCTGCATCCTCTAATACATATCTTTCTACACAAGTATTGCTTTTTCTTATTCCGCAGTAAAGGCAGTCGTTACGGCACACATTGGATACCTCAATCAAGCCTCTGATAAATATTTCATTGCCAAAATTTTGTTCTGTTATTTCCTTTGCTTTTTGCTGAAACAAGTCAAAATATTCATCTTTATTTAAAATTATTTGCTCAAATTCGCTCTCAGTCAAAGCTTGTCTTGAAAGCAATTTTTCAGCGACCTTTGTCATAACAAGACTCCTTAATTAAAATAAACAAGTTTGTCTTCAGGCTCATTTCCGTCTTCTGTATTTATAATATGCAGAATAGTCCCCTGTTTTTGATACATTTGACTGTATGCAACCTCAATTTTCGCAGTAACCTTTACCCATTGTTTGTTGGGCAAAACAGACGCGCTCTTGTATACGCATACAAACCCCGCAAGTCCGATATCGTCAGCACAGCAAGCCATGGCAGGTCTTCCTAAAATAAAAGTACCCGGTTGCATCTGCATAGATTTCATAACAATCCCTTCAACCGTTACAGTTTTGCCGTTGTATTTATCGGGTTGTTCAGTGCTGTCAAGGTAAAAATCGCCGAAATCTTCATTATCAACCTGGAACTCATCGCCCGACAAATCATAAGGCAACACTTCTTTATCTTTTCCGTCATCTACAGTTCCGTCAATATTTTCAAACAAAAGCTGTAAAGACGGATTCATGCCCCTTACAATTTTTCTTATCGCAACCTTATCGGTTTCGGGAGTACATCTGTTTACAACAACCATCTCTGCTTTTGAAATGAAATCAAACATAAAACTTCTCATGTTATTTATCTGCGACATAAACACATTTGCATCTGCAAGACCAATAAGCTGATATAAAAACCAGCTTTCTGGCTTTTTAACAGAAAACAGATCCTGAAGTGCCCATGTTCCGTTGTACTCAATCAAAATTCTGTCGGGGGCGTGAGCTTTGTTTATGTTTTTCAAAAATGTTGCGCTCAAAACATTTTTTTCTTCAACAGGAATTACAACTGCATTATTTTTCTCCATCTCGGCTGTATCAAACTCTTCTTCGCCGTCTTCGCACATCAATATAACCGTTTTTTCTCCGTCTGAAAAGTTTGGGTCTAAAACAGTTTCGCGGATAAAAGTAGTTTTACCGCTTTCCAAAAATCCGCATATAAGATAAATCGGAACTTTATTTTTAGCCATGTTTTATTATCTCCTTATAACGAGAATACAGATTTGATTTTCTCTTCATCAAGCTTTGTGCCAATGAACACAATTCTGCCTGTGTAATCTGCAGTTCCTTTTCTTGAAACAAATTCTTCAGGAACATAATCAAATTCAAACCACTCGCCGTTTTTGTCCTGCAGTATGCCTTTTGAACGCAAAATCACACCATTCTCGCCATTTTCGAAACCTTGAAGTTTTTCTTTGATTTCTTCAACATCAAACTTTTTAGCAGTTTCTATACCAAGACTTGCAAACACTTCATCTGCATGATGATGGTGGTGTTCGTGATGCTCATGACAGCAACAATGTTCATGTTCGTGATGGTGCTCGTGTTCGTGACAATCACAATGTTCATCGTGTTCATGATGGTGTTCATGACACAGTTCATGAGATGGCTCATGATGATGCTCGTCATGGTGGCAGTGTTCATGATGCTCATGATGACAATGCTCGTCGTGATGATGAACATGACCGCACTCATGGCAGACTTCTTCTTCAATAAGCTTATTAACAGCACCCTCCATTACAGACAAAATCTGCTTTCCGTCAAGACTATCCCAATCGGTAGTTACAACAGGTGCTTTTTCATTTAACTCACGAATAATTTCTAATGCTTTATGGAGTTTTTCTTCCCCAATATCTGCAGTTCTGCTTAAAATTACAGATGTTGCGTGCTCAATTTGGTTGTTGTAAAATTCGCCAAAGTTTTTACTGTACATCTTGCATTTTAAAGCATCAGCAACAACTGTACTTGAGTTTACTTTAAGACCTTCAATATCTTCTACCGCTTTTACAACATCGGAAAGTTTTCCTACGCCTGACGGCTCAATAATAATGCGTTCAGGACTGAAATCTTCGATGATTTTTTGAAGTGATTTACTGAAATCTCCAACCAATGAACAGCAAATACAGCCAGAGTTCATTTCTGTAATCTCAATGCCAGCATTTTTCATAAAGCTTCCGTCAATACCAACATCGCCAAATTCGTTTTCAAGCAACACAACTTTTTCGTCGTTTAATGCCTCTTTAATAAGCTTTTTAATTAGTGTAGTCTTACCTGCACCTAAGAAACCTGAAATTATATCAATTTTTACCATATCAATCATCCTTTCTAATCAAAAATTATATCATTTTAAAGTCAAAAAGTCAAGAAAAGAAGTCTTTAAAGCTATTGACTTTTAATGCATAAAATGTTATACTTTAACCATAATTATTAACCAAACCTTAAATTATATTAAAATTTCGCCAAAAGGAGATTTAATATGTGCCTTGTTCTTTGCAATCCGCAAGAAATAACAGAAATTTATAACAATCACATAAAAAATGATTTTCCGCCTGCGGAAGTAAAACCGTTATCGAGAATTCTTATGCTTTATGAAAAGAATTTGTATTTTGTTTATGCCTTGTATGAGAAAGACGAACTTCTGTCTTACGCATTTTTTAGCTCTGCCCCTGGATGTGAATATGTTTTGCTTGATTACCTTGCAGTAGTTTCAGGCAAACGCAATATGGGAATAGGTGCTAAAATGCTTGACCTATTAAAAACGGAAGTTTGCAAAAATTTCAACGGAATTTTGTTAGAGTCGGAGAACCCTGATTTTGCAAAAGACGAAGAAGAAAAAGAAATAAGAGTAAGACGAATTGCATTTTATCTAAGGTACGGTTTTGAAATAACAAAAATGCATAGCTGTTTATTTGGTGTTGAATATAAAATTTTGGCATACTGCCGTGTTTCTCACTCTACATTAAGCTTAACTCAGGCACTTTCGGATTTATACAAATCTTTGATTGCAGAAAAACACATGGCAGAAAATGTGAGTCTTCGTGTTGATGATTCCCTTTGATACTTGACAACTTGTTTAATATGTAGTATAATAAACAAAAATACAGAAATTTGACGAGGTGTGTCTTATGTTTTACTTTGACAAGGACAAAATATGTTTTTCAAACGGCAAAAATTATTTAATCACTTCATGGCTTTGCGACATCGCAAAAAAAGATACTGAATTAAAAAAAGAAATTATAAATGTCATTGAGGGCAAAAACATTTCTTTCAAAGAAGTAAAGACAGACTCATATTTGAAAGACGGAAAAATTTGTTTTGCTGACGATGTAACAGCACCGCAAATTGCAGTTTGCTATGTTTTAGCTCACGAATTAACAATTTGTAGATGTGAACAATGCGGAGTGCTATTCTCGCCAGTTACAAGAAGTGACGAAAAATATTGTTCAAAATGCCGTAAAATCGGTGCTACAAAACAGTTCAGACTCCGCAAAGCTGACGACGAAGAATATAACCTGTTCATTAAATACACAAAGCACCTAAGATATTTAAAATCTAAAAACAAGCTTACAGAACGAGAATTCGCATCTCGTTATGCAGATGCAAAACAGTCACTCAAAGATGTAAAAGACGGAATTATTTCCTTTGAAGATTTCAACTCTATTATCTCAGGCGAAACAAAAGCAACACCTAAAAAGCCAGAAAGAAAAATGGAGTCATACCTGCTTTAATAATATTTTTTAAAAAAGTTAAAAAAATACTTGATTTTTTTCATAAAAGGCGGTATAATATACGAGTGACTTGACGCAAGGGTTGACCGCCTTGCGAATAAAAGCAAATATTTTATGGAGAAGTCGCGTAGCTGGTCGAGCGCGCACGATTGGAAATCGTGTAACCGTCAAAAGCGGTTCGAGGGTTCGAATCCCTCCTTCTCCGCCAATAAAAAAAGCACCCACATGGGTGCTTTTTTTATTGGCGGAGAATACACAGACGGGATGAGAAACGCGTAGCGTTTCGTCGGAGCGGGCGTAGCACGAAGTGATACGAACCGTGAAGTCTCGAATGAGCAATTTTTTCAGTAACGCCAGGGGCGTTCGAAAAAATGTGAAATGCAGAGTATCCCAATTAAATTTGACAATACCACCAAAAATTGATATAATATCGTGAATATAAACAAGGAGATAATTTATGAGTATTTTAAATGCGTTAAATATAAGCCACAGCTTTGGTGGCAGACAAATTTTAGAAGATGCAAGCTTTCGTCTTTTAAAGGGTGAACATATTGGTTTAATCGGGGCAAACGGCGAGGGAAAATCCACTTTTCTTAAAATTATAACAGGCGAAATGACCCCTGAAATCGGCACAGTTGAATGGTGCAGACACATAACCTACGGCTATCTTGACCAATATTCTTCGCTCGGCAAAGGCAAGACCATTAAAGATGTACTTCGTGACGCATTTTCCCATCTTAACGATTTAGAGGCAGAGATGCTTTCTATGTATGACAAAATGGCAGACGCATCAGATGATGAAATAGCTGTTTTGATGGAAGATGTAGGCGAAATTCAGGAGATTTTAGATATGTCGGGTTACTACACCATCGACACAAAAATTTCTGAATATGCAAACGGTTTAGGGCTTGCTGATATCGGTTTGGACAGGGATGTATCGGAATTAAGCGGAGGTCAGCGTTCAAAGGTACTGCTTGCAAAAGTACTGCTTGAAAATCCCATGATTCTAATTTTAGACGAGCCTACAAACTTTTTAGATGAAAATCATATCGAATGGTTAACCAACTTTTTGCAGAATTATGAAAATGCGTTTATTTTAGTATCTCACGATATTCCGTTCCTGACCAAAGTTACAAACATTATTTATCATCTCGAAAACACAAATTTAACACGCTACAAGGGCACTTACGAGGACTTTTTGAGAATGTATGACTTAAAAAAGCAACAGGTTGAGCAGGAATACAAAAAACAGCAGAAGAAAATTGCAGACCTTGAAGATTTTGTTGCAAGAAACAAGGCAAGAGCAGCAACTGCAACACTCGCCCGTTCAAGGCAAAAAGAGCTTGATAAAATTGAGAGAATAACCATCGCACCTGAGAAAATTAAACCCACTTTCAATTTCAAATCAGACCGCTCCACAGGTAAGATTGCGATATCCGCCGAAAATCTTGTTATAGGCTACGACTTGCCACTCACAAAACCTGTAAACCTTACAGTTGAAAGAAACAAAAAAATTGCAATCAAGGGTGTCAACGGACTTGGAAAATCTACTCTGTTAAAAACTCTTTTAAAGCTTATTCCTCCAATCGAAGGCAAGATTGAACACGACCAATTTTTAAGTGTAGGATACTTTGAACAGGAGGAGAAATGCTCCGACAAAACTGCTCTTCAGGAATTCTGGGACGAATTTCCCTCTCTTACCAATGCAGAGGCCAGAAGTGCTCTTGCAAAATGCGGACTTACAACAGAGCACATTACAAGCAAAATGAAAGTTTTGTCGGGTGGAGAAAATGCAAAGGTAAGACTTTGCAAGCTTATGCAAAAAGAGTCAAATATTTTAGTTCTTGATGAGCCTACAAACCATCTCGACATAGACGCAAAAGAAGAGCTTGCCCGTGCGGTAAAGGCGTTTAAAGGTACCGTTCTTTTAGTAAGTCACGAACCCGAATTTTACAACAATGTAGTAGACGAAGTCTGGGATGTATCGGAATGGAGTACTAAGATTGTTTAAAGGATTGCTGATGCAATCCTTTTTGTTTGACTTGTCTTTCTTTTTGTGATATCATATAAGGAGGAAAGAAGGTAATCGTGATGGAAATTTTGACCGTAACCGAGCGAAGAAATAAAATTATAGAACTGCTCAACGAAAACGGAAAAGTTAATGTAAATGAACTTAGCAATATGTTCGGAGTATCTGGTGTTGCTATTCGTACAGACCTCACTGAACTTGAAAAACAGGATTTATTGACCCGTGTTCACGGCGGCGCAATTACAACCTACAAATCCTACTATGACATGAACTTTGTCCAGCGTGCAAACACAAACGCAAAAGAGAAAGAATGTATCGCAAACCACATAGCTAAAATGATTAAAAATAATTCTACCATCATGATGAACGCCGGCACTACCCCGATATTTGTAATGCGTGCACTCAAAGATAAAAAAGTCACAATTGTTACAAATTCAATTGCATTAGCTGTAGAAGGTGCAAAAAACCACAATTTTAAAATCATTTTGCTTGGCGGAGATGTAAACAGTGACTACCAATTCACATACGGTGTAACCGCACTCAAATCTTTAGAGCAATACTCTGCTGATGTTTTCATTATGTCGGTTGACGGAATAGACGCAACCAAAGGCGTTTCTACCTTTTATTATCAGGAGGCAGAAATCTGTAATTCTATGATTGAACATTCCAAGAAAACAATTATCACTGCAGATTACAGTAAATTCGGCAGAACAGCATTTGCAAATATAGGAAATCTTACAAACATTGACGCAATCATAACAAACGAGACTGCCAACACAGGTATTTTGAATAGTTTGTATGATAAAAAAGTCAAGATAATTATCGCAAAATAGATATTTTTTTAAGATTTGTATTGACATTTTTTTCAAAAAATGTTATAATAATTTTGAAAGTAAAAGTAACAAAAAATAAAACCAAATGAAAGGTGCATTTGATATGCTGCCTTTCAAATAAAAAAGGAGCGATTAACATGAGTAAAAACTGGGCAAGTGTTGACCTTTCAACAGTACCGAATATGGTTTCTGCTACTGTTCCGGGTCCAAAATCAATTGAGTATCATGAAAGATGCGCAAAATATATGAAAGGATATTCAAGTCAGGTTCAGCTTTTCCCTGTTTCTTTTGAATCAGGTTACGGCTACACATTAAAAGACGTTGACGGAAATACATATCTTGATTTCTCTTCAGGTATTTATGTAACAGGTCTTGGCCACTGCCATCCAAAAATCAGTGAAGCTGTTGCACACCATGCAAAAAATCTTATGAACTGCCATGACTTTACTACAAAAGTAAAGATGGAATTAGTTGAAAAACTTCACGAAATTACAGGCGGTCGTTTCGCAGGCTTCCAGTTCTATGATTCTGGTACAACTGCAGTTGAAGCAGGTCTTCGTTGCGCTCGTGCAGCAACAGGCAAACAGGAATTCATTTCTTTCTGGAGAGACTTCCATGGTAAAACCTATGGTGCAAACTCCTTGGCAGTTGTAGGTGCTGATACATACATGAGAGCACCAGGCTTCATGCTTGCTCCAAGACCAAATCCATATCGTGACTTCTTTGGAAGAACTCCTGAAGAAGCTTGGAAAGATTCTTCACCTTATATCAGAATGATTGAAGGTATGCTTGATAACCAGTGTGCATCAGGCGGTAAAAATGTTGCTGCAATCGTATTAGAGCCAATTCAGGGTTGGGGCGGTTCTATTATTCCTCCTGCAGACTTTATGCCTGCACTCCGTGCTCTTTGCGATAAGAGAGGAATTCTTCTCTTCGCTGACGAAGTATTGAACTGTATGGCAAGAACCGGTAAATATCTTGCTATGGATCACTGGAATGTTACAGCTGACATTACCACATTAGGTAAAGGCTTTGGTAACGGTTTCCCTGTTACTTGTCTTGCAGTATCTAAGGATCTTGCTCCTGCAATTGAAAAGATTTCTGCATCTTCAAGCTATGGTGGTAACCCAATGGCTTGCGCAGCTGCTCTTGAATCAATTAAAGTTATCGAAGAAGAAAACTTGAACGAACGCTCTGCTCACCTTGGCGAAATCATGCTCAAGAGAATGGAAGAAATGAAAGCAGCTCATCCTATCATTGGTGATGTTCGTGCAATCGGTTGCTTACAGGCTATCGAAATTGTTAAAGACCGTGAAACAAAAGAACCATTTGCTGAAGCTGGTACAATGATTTATCAGAAAGCATTCGAAAAAGGTTTGGCTTGGGTTCCATCAGGTCACATCTTGCGTATGTCTCCTCCAATGATTTTGGACGACGAGGCTGCACTTAAAGGTCTTGACATCATTGAAGAAGCAATTGTTGAAACCGAAAAACATTTTGGCTATTGATTAAATTTAAATTACAACGCCGATGTGTAAAGCATCGGCGTGTAGTTACTTTATAAGGAGAAAAGTTATGAAAACTGTTAGATTTGGTCTTGTAGGCTGCGGTCTTATGGCAAGAGAATTTGCTTCCGCAGCAGCGCGTTGGTGCCATCTTACTGAAGATGTTCCGAAACCTGAAATCGTTGGTATTTGTTCTGTAGTTCCTGCTGAAATGGAATGGTTTCAGAAGAACTTCCCTGAAATCAAATACGCTGTTTCAGATTACAAAGAACTTTTAGATAAAGAAGATATCGACGCTATTTACTGTGCAGTTCCTCACAATCTTCACGAGCAATTTTATATTGATATCATCAACAGTGGTAAAGCCCTCTTAGGCGAAAAACCGTTTGGTATTGATAAAAAAGCTAATGAAAATATTATGAAAGCAATTGAAGCAAATCCAGATGTGTTTGTTCGTTGCTGTTCAGAATTTCCTTACTACCCTGCTATGCAGACCATGATAAAATGGTTCAAAGAAGGCAAATTCGGCAAAATTCTGGAAGTTAAATGTGGCTTTAACCACTGCAGTGATATGGATGTAAATAAACCTATTAACTGGAAGAGAATGGTTAAATTTAACGGCGAATACGGTTGTCTTGGCGACCTTGGTATTCACACACAGCATGTTCCTTTCCGTCTTGGTTTCAAACCAAAGACAGTAAGAGCGCACTTCAGCAACATCGTTAAAGAACGCCCTGACGGGAAAGGCGGAATGGCAGTTTGCGATACATTCGACAACTGCACAATCTTCTGCACAACTTTAAATGCTGACGGAGATGAAATCCCGATTACATTTGAAACAAAGCGTATGTGCCCGGGTTCTACAAACCATTGGTACTTTGAAATTTACGGCACAGAATGTAGCGCTAAATTCTCAAGTGATGATGCAAACGCATTCCATTACACATCTTCATGGGGTAAAGAACAGTCCTGGAACCGTATTATCATCGGTTACAAACCAATGATTCCTACAATTACAGGTCCTATCTTCGAGTTTGGTTTTACTGATGCAATTCAGCAACAGATTGCTGCATTTATGCTTGAATATTCAGGAAAAGAAGTTCCTTTCGGTTTATTCAAACCTGAAGAAACAGTGCTTTCACACACACTTGCAACTGCAGCTCTTAAATCATTCTATAATAAATCTACAGAAGTTATCGACTAATTTAAATAAATAAAGCTCTCAAGAAATTGAGAGCTTTTTATTTATGTCTTTTTTCTAAAAAAAGAGAGTGTAAAATTACACTCTCTTTTAATATTTAGTTTAGTCAAAATCTAATGGATCCGGAACATCGAATGTCAGTGAGAATGCTGAATAAATACCATTTGATGCAATACTTTCTCTGTCTTTACCGATTGTTTCAGGTCTCTCAACGATAACTACAGTTTCCAGACCGCGCATTTCGTTGCCTGTAACCTTTGTATAGTGAGTTTCAACTTTGCCTGTTGCAGCTTCTGTTGTTACCAATGTAACCTTACATCTCTTCAAAATGTCTTCTGACACTTCAAATGGGAAGCCTGAAATTGGCAAGAAGAATCTGAAAACGCCTACATGGCTACCCCAGTCTCCTGGTTCAGGAGCGAGTGTGAATGTTTCAAAGTCAGGTAACGGTTTTCTTCTTTCAGTTGTTGGTGTTGAAATTGCGCCATCTTCGTTATACAATTTCGCTTCTGATGTACCTGAAGTAGGATGGAAGATTATTCCGTTAGTTACTGTATACTTGCTGTTAATACTATCTGGTTTTACGGAACCAGAAGGATCAATAACTAAAACTGTACTTCCTGTACTTACTTCTGAACTTAAAATCATGTTTTCAACCAAATATCTTTGACCGTCTTCAGTAGATGTAAATACTGTTTTGATTTTAGCACCTACCAAAACTCCGTTTTCAAGTTTACCTGCAAAGCCTAATTCTTCATTTGCAACAACAATACGGATTTTGCCTTGACCTGAACCCAAGCCCTTAATGTTAACTGTTACTGGGTTGAAATATGGCATATCTACATTAACAGGTTCAGAAGTTTTATTTCCGTTAAACGGAGCAGAGTTTTGTTTTTCTGTTAACGGACTCAATTTACCCTTACCAAAATCAAATGTTTCTCCATTTAGACCTACACCTGTAACTGTGTATTCAAAGCTTTCAGTCGCAGGAACTTTAATTATTGTTTCAAACGGGAATGAGTCTACTGTTGTTGTCTGTGTCTGGTTGCCGATTTTGTATGTGTAAGTAACAGACTTCAAATCTTCTTTTCTCTTGAATGAGCAAAGGTATGCAAAATAATTATCATCATTAAATTGCAATAAGTATGCTTTACCATCAGTAAATGAAGATAAGGTATTACCCATATTG
>JAFWXG010000050.1 GCA_017523005.1 Clostridia bacterium | reverse complement strand
TAGATTATACAGGGGAGGCTTATGTTAAGATTTCACTTGTAGCAAATTCTGATGTTACTGTCACAATCACAGCATCAGACGGCAAGTATGATGGAAGTGGGTCTGTAAAGGCTTCCTACACAAAGGCTTTGTCTGTTAGTACAGCCGACAGTTATTATTTCGGCTCTTACACATTTAAGCCTGGAGATACCGTTGTGGTAAGCAATCCTGCTGCAATAGCATCTCAGGGTATGGAGCTTGTTCCTACTGAAGCTGTATATTTAGATACAACTATGATTGACACTACAGGTTGGGCAGGTTCAGGTCTTTATAACTTTAATGGCACAAAAACATATTATACATCAGGTGCAGATGTAACTGCAACATGGGATATTCCTGATACTATTTCAGCTGTATCTGACATTTACTATTTTTTCCCTGAAAATGGCGGGAAATCAGACAGCAGCCTGACTTTTGAATTAAAGGATGTACAAGGAAATATTACTACATGGTCTTACGGTGGCGATAATATGGCGCCTGGCTGGCATAAAGTTACCTATGCCGATTTTTCAGAAACAAAATACGAAACAATTTCTGTAAAAAAAGGTTCGGGGACATATGCCCGCTTGACAGGTTTTAAATTTGTTGAAAAGAAAGACCCTTATCAATCTTTCTTAGTTACATCTGATAATTTGTTAAGTGTGGGTGCTTGGGAAAGAGTTTATGAAGGCGGATCTATCCATCTACGCTATAAAGATTACCTGTTGAAGAGCTCAGCGAAGAGCACAAATCCTGCACTCGGAAGCTATAATTTGCCTAACGGAACATATAATCTTTATGTTCATTCTGCTGACTTCAGCTCAAACCAGGGCACAAGAACCTTCCATTTTAAAGCTAATAACAGCAATATATACAAAAAGTATAAAGCAGGATGGTTGGGATCACTGGGTCAGGAAATTACATATTTCGGAACTCATGGAGAAATTACCGATTCTTCAGGAGAAGGCTGGAAATGGGAAAAGTCTGAAACACCTATAACAATAACAAACGGACATCTTGAATTAAAAGCATATACAGATGCTGCAAATGCCCGTTTTGATGCGGTTTTGATTTCAAATGACCCGTTTATCAGTCTTAATCAGGATACTCAAGGTTATGATGACTCTTCAGTTACTTCGGCTGCGGACACAGCTTGTTATTTAAAAAAAGTATCAGTTTATGAAAATGATATTGCGTACCCTGCAGAATATCAGGAAGCACATACATCAATTTCATCAACAGCTACTCTTTCAAACAGCAACACAGCCGTAACATTTAATTTAGGAACATCAGCAGACGGAACTCAATCTGTTCAGCGTAAAACAGAGGTAGGCGGTGTGGAAACTGTTGGTTATGATGATGGTCTTGGCTTTTTGGTGATTTATGCTAATTCAGCAACCAAACTTTTGGAGGACTATTATCCCAGATTTAATACATCATACACATACTCTGATGATGAAGGAAGTATGACTATTAAAGGAAATACAGGCAATGTATTTGAAGCAGGTCAACCTGAATGGTTGATTCCTACAACATTAACACAGGTTGATGCAAATACCGTAACAATGACTGCATCAGGTACATTGGCGGATATTACAGCGACCTGGACTCTCGAGGCGGGAGATAAAGAACCGAAAGTATCTGTACAAGCAACAACTAAAAAAGCCGGCGAATATTCATTCGGTTTCTTTAATAATGTTAACGAAATTTCAAGAGCTGAAGTAGGGTATGTATTAAATCCATATAGATGGCAGGAAAGCAGATACCCAGATAGAGGAACTCTCGTTCCGGAAGCATTCTCTACAACAAACCACACTCAGATGACCTACAAACCAAATAGTTCAGGTCAGGAGATTACATTAGGTGTTGCGGTAGACGAAAGCTCTGTTACAAAAGGTCATTGGACCCACATGCAGGCAACTCAAACAAAAAAAGACTTTAAAGAGCAAGATATGACTCTTGATTATACTTTAGGCCAGTCTAAGTTTGGAATGAACACAACAGGTAATCAAGGTGGTGCTCTTCCGGCAGTTTTTGCACCTTTGATAGGCAGTGAAACAAGCACTTTCACATCAGGACAGACTTTTGAATTCGCATACAGACCTCTTTCAACTGTATCTACATCAAGAGAAAATACAGGATGGTATGATTGTTATTCTCATGTAGTAAAAGATTTAAGAGGCGTATATGACTATCGTGATAACTATTTTGCTTCAATGACAGATACAGTGTTTAATATATTAGACCTTATGAAGGATGACTCTCTTAGCGGTTGGTCAAACGATATGCTCGCACACTACTATACTGAAGATACAAACAATGTAGAGGTTTCAGATGCTTTGGTATATCTTCAGAATTATCTGTTAACTGACGATAAAGACCTCTTAATGAGAAGAACTTTGCCTTCAATGGCGTATATGTTAACAAGAAATAAGAGCGGTTTTACTGATGAGTATTCATATGGGGGTGCAACAGAAGGGCCTATCAACAAGGAACTTGCATACAGTGATGCTTTTCCGAACTCCACATTTGAAGGTGCATATCTTTTGTCACGAGGCAGAATGCCGATATTCAGAAATATAGCAAAGAAAAAACAGATATTTCTTAATATAGACACAAGAGCACAAGGTTTGCCTAACCCATCGCAGGCTTTGTGGTATGATATAGCAAACGGCGACGAAAATTTAACCAATGCTGTTTCATATACCGACAATTATATCAATAACCGCACATTTGCTTCTTCAAATTTAAATACTGATTTAGCTTCATTTGTCAATATTGATTATTATCCTCATTTCCAGTCACAGCTTGAAATGTACGAGGCGACAGGAGAACGAAAATATTTAGATGGTGCGATTGAATCTGCACGCCGTGCATTACCGGTAATGCGTGCAACAGATATGCCGACAAGCAAAGAACAAATGTACACACCAGATGTAGACCTTATACTGAAAGAAAATCAATGGACAACAAAGAGAACATGGTTCTATGATGCTACAGGATATCGTCGAGGTGCTACATTAGAGAATATAAACAGTGGAACTGGTGCACAAGGCGCTGTATTTCAGGAAAAAGAAGTAACAGGTTATACAGACGATGCTATTTTAGTTGATGACACACCTTTCCCGTTCTGGGTAGCATCCCGTGTAGGTTTGAGCTTAGAGCAGGCAACTTCATGTTCAACTCAAAACCAAAGTATCTTTATGTCTACTTGGGCAGGCGAACTGCTTCGTCTTGGATATTTGTCCAATGACCAGCTTATGATGGATATGGCTCGAAGCTCTTTGGTAGGCCGTTCATCTAATTATCCAGGATACTATGTTGCAAACTATTATACCACATACGGACAAGAAGACTATCCTAAAAAAGGTTTTGACTCAACTCAGTTATATTTCACTCATATTCCACCATACCTTGCAGCATTACAGGATTATTTATTCTCAAATGCATGGGTAAAATCTGATGGAAAGATTGATTTTCCGTATGTAAGAAGTCAGGGATATGTTTGGTTCAATACCCGTCAGTACGGATATGAGCCGGGCAGTATGTATGATGAAGAGGATATGTGGCCATGGCTTAAAGAGGGCACAATTACATTATCAGGAACAGATGCAAAACAAATCGACTGGATTGCAGGTCGTAAGGACGGCAGAGCAGCATTTGCGTTAACTAATGCAAGCGACACAGCTCAAACAGTAACATTAAACTTTAACTCTGATTTGGGCATAACATCCGGTTCAACTGCTACAATTTACGACCAGGCTGGCAATAAAACCACGGGCACAGTAAATTATGACAGATTAGAAGTTACAGTTCCTGCAAAAGGAATCTTGACTGTTGCAGTAGATGGAACAGGAATTACAATCCCTGAATATGCTAAAGGAAGTGCATTCCAGTTAGATACTGATGATATGGGTGAATCTGCACTTGGTTTAATGTATGAAGGAAATACATACACACCATCATACAATACAACTACACTTACCACTAAAGGATACTCCACTGAAACAGGATATGATGTGAAAGCCTATGCTTTAGCATTAGATGATACTGCATATATGGGTTATATCTTTGTAGGTGGTCGCTCAACAGACGCAAGATCGAGTTCTAAAACTCAGCAAGCTATAGGCGATGGAGAAAAGGGTATTCAACAATCTGTTTTGTCGTGGCATTATGAAGGGGAAGATCAGGTAACAACTGTAACCGATACAACATTCCCGTTTGAATTTTTAATCCCTGTTACAGAAGACCCGACTAAGAAAATAGTATTTAATGTTAAAACCACATTTGGAGATGGTACAGAAAAAACACTTGCTAATGATGCCACAATAGCACCTATTGTAGCTGAACAGGAACCTGAAGATAACGGAGACCATTTTGTTCAGTCTAACTTTGAGGATTTCACACCCACAACATGGTATTTTGGTAGCAGCTATCTTGAAATAGATTTCGGTATTGAAAAGAATCCGGGATTTTTAGAAAACTACTTCTTCCCGACAGATACAACCGGAGACGGCAAACCTGATGAAATGCGTGCACTTGGTATCAACGGTGCTCTTACAGGTACTGCAGGCAATCCCAATATTTATTGCGAATTTATTAGTGAAGTTGCATTTAAGCTTACATTCAAAGGCAAAGAGATTGTTGTTCCGATTTATGGAGCTCGTCCTACAAGCGATAAAAAGGATGTATGCTTAAGCGTTGATTTAAATTCATTTAATGAAGCTTATGTTGCGGCAGGCGGCGAAGCCTATGCAACCAAATCAGCACTTTCAAGCGATTGGAATGCTACTAACATTACAAGCGTTAAGTTCACACCTAACACAGTGAATATGCGTGCTTTTCCTGACGGAACAGTATTTATTTCTGCATTAAAAGCAGCAGGCAGTGATATGGCTACAACAGGCGACAACAGTGTAAAAATGATGCAGGGCAAAAATCAGGAATTTAATTATACTTTCGGCGTAGCAACAGCAGGCGAATACAATGCTTATGTGTTAACTTATGATGCAGCAGCCGGCGGAAGACGCGGTAAAGTACTTGTGAATGGCTCAGTCTGTGACTTTACTAATGACACAGTGGCTCCTGCTTCTTTAGATACTTTCTGGGC
>JAFWXG010000049.1 GCA_017523005.1 Clostridia bacterium | reverse complement strand
TGTTTTCCGTATTCCGCTCCTGCAGGACCATGAAGAAGTGCCTTTGAACTAAGTATTTCTTCGTCTAATTCTAAATCCTTGCAAAGTCTTTGCATATTGCCTAAGCTGTCTTCTTTTTCAATATCATGAAGTAAGCCGGCTATATACGCTTCACTTTCGTCAGCACCATGTATTTTTGCCAAAGCAACTGCCTGTTTTGCAACCCCCAATGTATGCTCTAATCTCTTTTCAGATAGTTTCTGATTTAATTTCTCTAAAATCAAATCAGTTAAGCGTTTATTTTCTTTAGCATATAGATTATTTTTACATATATACTCATAAACCGCATTGGGAACAAATCCCTTATATTTTTCGAGATTTTCCCTTAGCATGGTAGACGAAATATCGGGTGTGTCAATTTGAGCAAAAGTGACATCGGGCTTATATTTTTCAATTATTTCATTTTTAAGCTCTATATACTTTTCATCCAAAAATGAATTTTCTCTGTCTGCAACCAAGAACTTTTCGTTTTTAAAAAGTTCTTCTGGCTTATACCAGTATGGAATATCCACAAACATATCAGCACCCGTAATAAAATACACTTCGTCACCATCATATATTTTACGGATTTCAGGCAAAGTTTCTACAGTATAGCTTTTTCCAATTTTCTGTAATTCTATGTCACAGGGAATTAGGTTTTCTTTGTTCTTAAGAGCAAGACACACCATATTATATCTTTCGGTGGGTGTGATTTCAGGTTCGTCTTTATGCGGTGGTCTTGATGATACCAAAAACAAAACTTTATCTAAAAATCCCTTTTCAATAAGTTGTTCTGCAAGTGTAAGATGTCCTATGTGTATAGGATTAAAAGTGCCACCCAATACTCCTATTCTCATGCTCTCACTTCCTAAAATACAAACTCAAATTCCAAATCATCCATGCGTACAATCTGATTTTCCTCAATTCCTGCTTTTTCCAAAGCTGAAACAATTCCCTTTTTGCGGAGCATTGTCTGGAAATAGCTTAATGACTCATAATCTTCAAAGTTTATTGAGTTTATAAGCTTTGTAACATAAGGACCCTCCACAACGAAAAGTTCATTTTCTTTACGGATTGTAAATTCTTCGTCTGGAATATAGGTGTAATCGACATGATTTATATCTTCAACTACAGTTTCAGGAACAGGAATTTCTTTAAGCATTGATGCCACATAAGAAACAAGTTCTCTTACACCCATTCTTGTTGCAGCAGAAATTTCAAACACCTTCAAACCGCGATTTTTCATTTCATCTAAAAACGCCTGATACTGTTCGTTATCCTGAACAATATCGGTTTTGTTCGCTGCAACAATTTGAATTCGGTCTTCTAAATTTGCGTTATACGCAGAAAGCTCACGGTTAATTAAATCAAAATCTTCGATTGGGTTTCTGCCCTCAATACCTGACACATCAACCACATGGATAAGCAATCTTGTACGCTCTACATGTCGCAAAAAGGCATGACCTAAACCCGCACCCTCACTTGCACCTTCGATTAACCCGGGGATATCAGCAACTACAAAGCTTTCTCCTTCGTCGCCTGCTACAACTCCCAAATTAGGAATAAGAGTTGTAAAATGATAGTTTGCAATTTTAGGTTTTGCCGCACTTATAACAGAAAGCAAAGTCGATTTTCCGACATTAGGAAAACCAATCAAACCAACATCTGCGAGCAATTTAAGTTCAAGCTCAAATTCTCTTTCATCGCCATAAAGACCAACTCTTGCAAACTTTGGTGCTTGGCGTGTAGATGTAGCAAAATGAGTGTTCCCCCAACCGCCGTTACCGCCTTTTGCAGCAACGAATGTATCATCTTTTGCCTTTAAATCCGCAACAATTCTGTCGTTAAATTTAAACACTGTTCCGACAGGAACTTTTATAACCAAGTCCTTGCCGTTTTTGCCGTGACAACGGCCTGCACCGCCATCTCCGCCATTTTCGGCATGGTATTTCTTCTTATATTTAAAATCAAGCAGAGTGGAAAGCTGATTGTCTGCAACAAACAAAACACTTCCGCCCCTACCGCCGTCTCCGCCGTCAGGCCCTCCTGATGCTACATATTTTTCTCTGTGAAAGGACATACTTCCGTCTCCGCCTTTTCCGGCTTTGACGAAAATTTTGGCTCTGTCTACAAACATCTCTTTCCTCCTCTTGAAATTTTTATCAGTTTTAAAAAGTGCCGCTACTGTAACAGTATCGGCACCTTGCAGTTTTATTATTCAGCAGAATATACACTAACCTGCTTCTTGTCCTTGCCTTTTCTTTCGAACTTAACTTTACCATCGATTAAGGCAAATAATGTATCATCGCCGCCTTTTTTAACATTAAGACCGGGATAAATTTTTGTTCCTCTTTGTCTTACAAGGATATTACCGGCTAATACATGCTGGCCATCGCCGCGTTTCACACCAAGTCGTTTGGACTCGGAATCTCTGCCGTTTTTGGTACTGCCGACACCTTTCTTATGTGCCATTTGGTCTCACCTCCGAAATTACTTGAAACTTTAGGAAACCTTATTAAAGGTTGATTTTTTCGATCTGAACTTTGGTGTAGGGCTGTCTGTGACCCTGTTTTTTGTGGTAACCTTTTTTGGGTTTGTACTTGTAAACAATAACCTTTTTGTCTTTACCCTGACCGATTACCTTGGCATCAACAGATACGCCTTCGGGATTTACAGTAAATCCTGCATCGCCTGATACTGCCAAAACTTCATCAAACTTGATGGTTTCTCCATCAGCAACATTTTTCTTTTCGATGAAGAGAACATCGCCTTCAGAAACTTTGTACTGCTTACCACCCGTTACGATAATTGCGTACATAACGGTTTCACCTCCTACTGTTTAGACTCGCCGGATAAAGGTGGCATAATTAGCACTTTAAACCTATTCCGTGCGGTTACCATAAGATGATATCACACTTTTTGCGCTTTGTCAAGGAAATTTATGATTTTTTTGCTTCTTTATTAAAATATTTGTTTGACAACAGCTACTTTTGATGCTATAATTAGGAGGATGAATATTACACTTTAGAATCTGAGGTACATTTATGGGCTTATTTTCAAAAAAAACTAAAACTGTTACTGTGTCTTCCGAAATTACAAAATCAAGAATTTTAAACAAAGATTCTGATTTTTTTGTGCAGGAAATTTACAAAACCTTGCGTACTAACATTATGTTCGCACTTCCACATACAGATGAAAATCCTGCCGGAAAAGTTATAGTGTTTTCAAGTGCTATTCCAGGCGAAGGCAAAACAACCGTTTGTATAAATACAGCTATTACTATTGCACAGACAGGCGCTAAGGTTCTTTTAATAGATGCTGACCTTCGTATTCCGAAATTCCACAAGTATTTTGGTATTAACGGCAAAAAAGGGTTATCTGATGTTTTGGGTGGTTTCTGCAAGCTTAATGAGGCAGTAGTTGCCATCAAGGAGCACGGAATGGACTGCATCCCTGCAGGACAAATCCCGCCTAATCCGGCAGAGCTTTTAGCTTCCCAGACAACTGTATCATTATTAGAAGAGCTAAAAGGCATTTATGATTACATTCTAATTGATACTCCGCCAATAACTGTTGTTACAGATGCTTTAGCTATCTCTCCCGCATCATCAGGAATGGTACTTATTGTAAGAGAAGGTAAAACCACACATACAGTATTAAAAAATGCTTTGAAATCATTGGAATTTGCAAACATTAAGGTTCTCGGTATTATCAACAACAGCGTGATTATAAGTGAGACAAGCTATGGTGGTCCGTTATCAAAATACAACTATTCCAAAACTTATAGGTACGACTATAAAAAACAATAATTAAAGCACCCATAAGGGTGCTTTTTTATACCTTTTTGTTAAAAAATCCGCGGGTAAATGGTTTATTATATAAAGAGTTTTCATTATACATTTTAAAAATCTCCTTAACCTCTTTCCCGCTTTCTGTTGTAAAGAAAAACAGTTTTCCTAAGTCATTAAAGCTTTCCTGCTTGTCCCCCATATAAAGAGGTATAGCATTATAGACTGCGTTCCTGTGCGGAGGTCTGCAGAATACGGGAAATTCTCTTCCTGTTTCATCTTTAAGCATTGAATAGCCGTTAAAATCTATACATTCTCCCCTGTTTTTCATAAGACAATTTTGTAATGTCATTACGGGATATCTGCCATACGCAAAAACATAAACAGGCAAAGGTTTTTTCAAGTCGCGTATTTGAGCAAAATTCATCTCAAACGACAAGACCGCACTTTTTAATCCCATTTCTTTCATCTCTTCCAAAGCTAAACTGTTAAAAAGATTAAGTCCTGTTCCGCCATGGGCTTCAAAGCCTTCGTTTCTACACCACTCAATTTGACCTAAGTTGTTGCATACCACCTTGTCTATCCCTAATTTTCTGCAATTTTCAAGCATATTTTTGATTTCTTCAAATTCTCTGTCGAATATGATTTCAGGTAATACAGCAACTGTTTTTTCAAAATAGTTTTGTTTGATTTTGCTTAAGGGCATCAAAATCAAATCTGCTTTTTCTCCCACAGCTATTGCTTGTTCATCTGTTTCGCAGTATGCTATAATTTTTTCATTTTGCTCTGATGAGTTAACTTGAGGAATTTTGTTAAAAAACTCTCTTTTTTCGCACTTCTCGATATATTTTTCTAATTTTTCGACACATTCTCTCCTGAGATTATTTAATACCCCCATAGGGATAAACAAATTTTCATCTATGTCTGCTTCAAAACTTTTAAGAACAAATTTTGTTCCGCCAAGTTTTTCTATTTGTTTTTGGCAATCTTCAGCTGTAACCGCCTTGTTTTGCGCCTCATACGCAGGCGGAGCGAAAACTTCTGCAATATGCTCTCCTTTTCTTAAAGTAAGCTTTATATTTTGTCCTGACTTTGCACTAAACTCTGCATACACTTCAATTTTCTTCTGTTCATAAGACGCTGAAACTTCTCTTGATTTCTCCTTATCCTTCTCAGTCCTTATACCAAACATTTTCTTTGACGGTATATCGTAAAAATAGTCATTAGTAAAGCCGTCACGGGAAAACAAATCTGCCAAAAACTTCATTTCGTCTGCTGTTGCATTTCTCTTCTCATCAATAAGTTTTCGGTAAACAGATACCACTCCCGACACATAATCAGGCGATTTCATTCTTCCCTCAATTTTAAGGGAATGGATATTTAAATTCAAAAACCTTTCAAAATCTCCTGCCATGCACAAATCTTTCAAGCTGAGTTCATAACCGTTTCGGTATTCCTTTCTGCATGGTTGGGCGCATTTTCCGCGGTTTCCGCTTCTCTCGCCTATAACAGAGCTCATATAGCATTGACCTGAATAGCACATACAAAGCGCGCCATGGATAAAAGCCTCCAATTCTAAAGGCGAATTTTGACTTATATATTTAAGCTCGCTCTCGGGCAATTCCCTTGACAAAACTACTCTAGAAAATCCAAGCTTTTCGGCTTGCTTTACACCATTTAAGTTGTGAATTGTCATTTGTGTGCTTGCATGAATAGGCAAAGAAGGTGCAACACTTTTAATAAGCTTTGCAAGACCTAAATCCTGAACAATAACTGCTGTAACATTTGACGAATTTACCATTTCAAGGAAAGGAATAATTTTTTTAAGCTCGTTATCCGAAACAAGAGTATTTAATGTTAAATATGATTTAACACCGAACGCTTTACAGTAATTTGACGGTTCAACAAGTTCTTCATCAGTAAAATTTTTGCCGAAAACTCTCGCATTTAGTGCAGTACCGCCAAAATAGACCGCATCTGCACCTGATGAAACCGCTGCCTTTAACGCATCAAACGACCCTGCAGGGGCTAAAAGCTCCATACTATTCCCTCCTTACTTAAATACTTTATTTAATTATAGATATTTTTTTAGAAAAAGTAAAGCTTTTTTCAATTTTTTTCATAATTTTTACACACTCTCATTGTATAATAAATTGAAAACTCGACTTATAGGAGGAGCAATTATGACTTTTAACTTAAAAAAAATAACAAGTTCAATGAGCAAACGCAAAAAAATTGTATTGATTTCAGCTGTTGTTTTGCTGATTTTAGCTGTCTTCTTTATGATTAAGGGTTGTGCGACAAAGCCTGCCGTTAACATGGTTTCAACTGTTGCAAAAGTAACTAAAGGAGATGTTGAAGTAACTCTTTCGGGGTCAGGCACAGTTGAGGCTAACGAGCAGTACAACATAACATCCTTGGTTAAAGGGGATGTTGTGGAGGATTATTTTGAAGAAGGAGATGTCGTAAATGAAGGCGACCCATTATACAAAATCGATTCTTCTGACATGGAAAACAGTATAAAGCGCGGGCAGGACTCATTATCGAAAGCCCAGCGTGATTATTCCAAAAGCTTAAATGACCAGTCAAAGCTTAACATTACTGCCCCTATTTCAGGTGTTGTAACAAACTGCTACATAGAAAAAAATGATACTGTAAATAAAAATGCAAATGTTGTGGAAATCACAGACAGCGAAAATATGCTCCTTACCATAGATTTCAATGCATCGGATAAAGACGCATTGTATGTAGGTGCACCTGCAACAGTATATGTTGACAGCTCTTCTACAATATTAGACGGAAATTTAACAAGAATTTCTACAGGAAGTGTAGTAAATTCAAAAGGTGCAAGCGTAATCAAGGTTGATATTTTAGTTAAAAATCCAGGCACATTAACCCCGTCAGATACCGCAACCGCAATTACCTGCGGAAAAGCCTGCAACAGTTCAGGAACATTCAATTATAACGAAAAGAAAATTATAAAGGCAGAAATTGAAGGAGATGTTACTGATTTATATGTAAAAACAGGTGACAAAGTTTCTAAAGGCCAGACAATAGCAAAGCTTTCAAGCACATCGTTAGACGATTCATTATTTAACACTTCAATGTCTTTATCTGATGCAAGGCTTAATCTTGACAATTTATATGACACCTTAGAGGACTACACAATCACTTCTCCCATAAACGGAACTGTGATATATAAGGAAACAAAAGCAGGAGATAAATTAGATAACAGCAACTCTTCTACAGTTATGGCAATAGTTGCGGATATGTCTGTCATAAAATTTGATATAGCTGTTGACGAGCTTGATATTTCTAAAATTGAAGTAGGTCAGGAGGTTTCTGTTACTGCTGACGCATTAGACGGAAAAGTCTTTGATGCCTATATCGACTACATAAGCGTTGTAGGCACAACCCAGAACGGAGTTACTACCTACCCTGTAACAGTTATTATTAACAACCCCGAAGGACTTATCCCAGGTATGAATGTTGAGGCGAAAATTGTTGTTGAATCTTCAAAAAATACTCTTATGATTCCTGCAACCGCTTTAAACAGAGGAAATACTGTATGGGTAAGCGAGAAATCCCCGTCTGCTAAAAACGGCAAAAAATCCGAAAACTCTGATTTGCATAAAGGTTATGTAGAAGTTCCTGTAAAAGTCGGCATAAGTAATGACAGCTTTGTAGAAATCCTTTCAGGGTTAAGCGAAGGAGATGAAATAGAAATTACTACTGTCGTTTCAAACATTTTCACAGATATGATGCAAGGACATATGCAAGGCGGTATGGGAAGCGGTATGCCACCCTCAGGTATGCGTTCAGGCGGTATGCCTTCGGGAGGTGGAATGCGTTGATAGACTTAAAGGATATTTATAAAATATATGTTGACGGCGATGCTGAAATCCACGCTTTAGACGGAGTCACACTTCACATTGACAAGGGCGAATTTGTCGCAATAGTAGGTCAGTCAGGTTCAGGAAAGTCTACTTGTATGAACATTATTGGGTGTCTTGATGTACCGACTTCAGGCACTTACTCTTTAAACGGTGTAGACGCAAGCACTTTAACAGAAGATGAACAGGCTGAAATAAGAAACAAGACTTTAGGTTTTATTTTTCAGCAATATAATTTAATTCCTAAACTAAACCTGCTTGAAAATGTTGAACTTCCCCTGATATACAGGGGATATCCGCCAAAAAAGCGTACCGAACTTGCAACAGACGCATTAGAGCGTGTAGGTCTTGGCGACAGACTAAGAAAGTTTCCGTCACAGTTATCTGGCGGTCAGCAACAAAGAGTATCTATTGCAAGGGCTTTGGCTGGTAACCCGTCAGTTATTTTAGCAGACGAACCTACAGGCGCATTAGACTCTAAAACAGGTCTTGATGTTTTAAACTTTTTAAAAGAACTAAACAATGACGGGAACACTATTGTGCTTATCACTCACGATAACTCCATAGCAGAACAGGCAAAACGAATTGTCCGTATTCATGACGGAAAAATCATTGAAGACAGACCGTCTGAAAGATGTAAGGAGGAAAGTGTATGAATTTTAAGCAGTCATTTATTTTAGCTATAAAAAGTCTCCTTACAAGTAAAATGCGCGCATTCCTTACCATGCTCGGAATTATTATAGGTGTTGCGGCAGTAATTATCTTGGTAAGCTTGGTTGACGGCTTTGAGAACCTTATGCTTGACCAGTTCGATTCAATAGGCGCTAACACAATCACAGTTTCACTCACGCCTCGTGGCAGCACAAGAACAGTTGATGTAGAGGATATGATTAAGTTATGTGAAGATAATCCTGATGTTCTCCTCGCCGTTACACCGAATGTATCTGCTATGGCTTCTGCAAAAATCGGAACAGAGGATTTGTCCTCCTCCATTACAGGTGTCAGCGAAGACTACCTTAAAATAAGCACTTCAGAGATTGGTCTTGGAAGATTTTTAACCTACAACGATATATCAACAAGACAAAAAGTGTGTGTTGTAGGCAGTTACATAAACAAAGAATTCTTTGGCGGAAACGGTATAAATCAGACACTAAAAATCAACGGAAATACATTTAAAATCGTAGGCGTTTTAGAAGAAGTTGCTGACAGCACCGAAAGTTCAAGTGATAACAAAATTATAATTCCCTACACAGCGGTAAGGTCTATAACAGCGTTCTCATTTGTTAGCAGTTATACTTTCGCGGCAAAAGACGAAACCATGTCCGAACAGGCAAAAGCGATAATTGAAAATTATTTGTTTTCCATTTTCTCAAACGATGATTTGTATACTGTAGCAAGCATGGCTGAAATGCTGGATATTTTAGACACATTAACAGGTAACATAACCGCTATTTTAGTTGGTATTGCGGGAATTTCTCTGCTTGTAGGCGGTATAGGAATTATGAACATTATGCTCGTGTCAGTAACAGAGAGAACACGCGAAATCGGTATAAGAAAATCTCTCGGTGCAAAGCATTTTGATATCATGAGTCAGTTTGTTGTAGAGGCGGCAACTACAAGTGCAATAGGCGGTGTTATAGGCATAATTTTAGGTATTGTTGTTTCGATTGTGGCAGGTAAGATGATGGACTTACCCGTTTCTCCAACTCCGCTTTCAATTCTGATTGCGTTCTCATTTTCAGCTGCAGTCGGAATGATGTTCGGGTACTTCCCTGCAAGAAAAGCTGCAAAGCTTAACCCAATAGATGCTTTAAGATATGATTGATGAAAGGAAGAAAATAATGAAAAAAATTATTGCTCTTATTTTAGCGTTTTCAATGTGTTTTTCTGTTGTTTATGTGTCTGCTGCCGAGCATCAGGAAACTAAAATTCAGGAGCTCATGGGAATGCTTGATATTATGGTAGGAAGCACTGACGGAAATTTCTACCCCGACGCACTTGTAACCCGTGCAGAATTTACAAAAGTTGCCATTATGGCATCTTCTTTCCGTAATGCTGTTCCCGAAACCTCCACCACTTCCCCATTCGGCGATGTTCCTTACACGCTGTGGTCTGCGCCCTATGTCGCGCTTGCTGTTGATAACGGAATTATATCAGGATATCCCGACTCGACCTTCCGTCCTGAAAATCCTGTTCTGTTAGAGGAAGCGGTTACCATCTGCCTAAAGCTTTTAGGCTACACTTCCTCCGACTACGGAAAGGTTTGGCCGTCAGGGCCTATAAGTCTTGCAAGAAGTTTAGACCTCATTTCAGATGTTGACAAAAGCACAGGCGAAAATTTACAGCGCCGTGATGTTATGCTCCTTATTTACAACACATTAAACGCAAAAGTAAAGGGGTCTCAAAACGAATTGATTTCATCCCTTAACTACACATATCTTGAAGATACAACCTTAATCGCAACAAATGAACAAGACCTAAGTATAAGTAAAAACAAAATTTTGACTTCAGACGGAATTTTCAAGCTTGACGAAAACTTTGATTTATCTTTAGTAGGCAAAAAAGGAGATGCTTTTGTCAAAAACGGCGACACATTAGTATCTTTTATTCCCAATGAACAAACATTCAAGGCTCATGCAGTTTACTCTGTGCTTAACCAAGACATTATTGTATACAATGGCGGTATTACCGAAATTTTAGATGTTGATGATAACCTAATCTGTTATAACGGTCAGAAAACAGGAACGATTTCTTCTGTGCTAAGCTCTCTTAAGACAGGTGATACATTAAAAATTGCTTACGATAAAAGCGGAAGTGCTGATTATGCAATTTTATCTGCCGACGAGCTTAAAGGTCCTTACACCGTTTATTCTTCATCATGGATGTCTGCAAATAATATTTCCCCTGATGCTACTGTAGTTAAGGGTGGCAAGATTGTTTCGGCAGACAATATTGAAGTTTATGACATTGTGTACTATTCCAAAGACTTAAATTTAGTATGGGGTTATGACAACAAGATAACAGGCACATATCAGTCTGCATCCCCAAATCAGGAAAATCCTGTTTCAGTTAATATCTCGGGCAACACCTATTCACTTGAGGGAGTATCTGCTTTTAATAAGCTGTCTTCTAACGGCAACCTAAAGCTTGGAGATACAATTACAGTTCTTTTGGGCAGAAACGGCGAAATTGCAGATGTTTTAGAAAGCAATCAGACAGTTTATCAATACGGATATTTAATAGAAACAGGCTCAAAAACATTTACAACAGCATCAGGAAATTCAGAAAGCTCGAATTACGCAAAAATCGTTACCGCAAACGGAACAGAACTTGAGCTTAAGACAAAACAAAATTATGAGTCGCTTAAAAACAGAGTTGTTTCTGCAAGCATTTCAAACGGTCTGTCTAATTTATCTCAGGTTTCGCAGTCAAAGACCAACAAAGTGAGCGGAACATTTAACTCCGACAAATTAAGCATTTCTACCTTCAAACTTGCGGATAATGTTAAGATTTTAGATGTATTGTTCTTCGGAAATCCATCAATTGCACCAAGTTATACTACGGTATTCCCGCAAAGATTAGACGGTGCGGAGCTTTCTGCTTCTGATATTTTGTATGTTACATATAACAATCAGGGAGAAATTGACAAAATATTCTTAAACGATGTAACAGGAGATGCTCACAAATACGGAATTGCAACAAAGGTGGAAACAAGCAGAAATGACATGAATTTGCAAGGCTCATACACCTTAGATATTGACGGAAGCACTGTAAATTACAGCAAATCGGCTATTCTTAACCTTTCGTCGGGAGATGCCGTTAAAGTTTCATATTCAGGAAATCAGATTTCCAGCGTTTCCAAGCTTAGTAAGCTAAGCAAAAGGATAACAAAAGTAGCAAACGGCATAGCATACGCCTCAACAGGCGAGACATACGCCCTTGGAGATAATGTTAAGATTTACAAAAAGCAAGGTGCGTCATCTATTTACAATCTTGTTGATATTCAGGATGTAGATTTTTCAACAGGCTCTTTTACATACTACTACAACAACACCTTATCTAAAGGCGGCAGAATAAGAGTTATTATCTGGTCATAAGGCTTGCATAAAAAGATGTGATTTAAGTAAAACTAATCACATCTTTTTTATTTGGAGGGATTTTTTTGTTTCGTACAGACCTTGCATTAGAAGCTAAAGAAATGGTGCATGAAGCGTCGGGAAAAACAACCGAAATTGAGGGTGTTAAAGCTGAAAGCCAAGAAAGAGACGGACTTACAATCACAACAGTCGACATACTAAACGAAAACGGAAAAAAAGCGTTAGGAAAAGAAATAGGCAGATATATAACAATAGAACTTCCGCCTCATTCTTCGTTTTGCGAAGCTTACTACAGATTAGGGTGTATTGAGCTTAAAAAAGCTTTGCTTTCACTTCTTGACCTAAACAAAAATAATGAAGTTTTAGTTGTCGGGCTTGGAAACCGCGAAATTACTCCTGACGCTTTAGGAAGTTTAGTACTTCAAAAGCTAATTGTAACAAGGCATTTAAAAACCTTAGCACCTGATGCGGTAGAGGAATTAGGTACAGTAAGCGGTATAGCGCCAGGGGTTATGGGTATGACGGGCATCGAAACTGTTGAAATCATTAAAGGAATTTTAGAAAAAACAAATCCGTCTGCAATTATCGTTATTGACGCTTTGGCATCAAGAAGCACTAAAAGGATTGGAACAACAATTCAGCTTTGTAATACAGGAATTTCGCCGGGTTCTGGTATTGGTAACACACGAAAAGCTCTTAACTCGACATCTCTTGGAATTCCTGTTATAGCGATAGGCGTTCCAATGGTAGTAGATGCTGCAACCATAGCTTTTGACGCAATCTACGAAAGTTCAAAACCAACTGCAGAGGAATTTTTAAAAAATATTCCCGATACACTAAAAAACATGATTGTAACACCTAAAGAAATAGACAAGATTTTAGTCAATATGTCAGCCATACTTTCTGGTGGTATAAATACCGCACTTCACCCAATTCCGTTAGAAGAACTCTCGCAATATACAGGGTAATTACTAAAGTTTTTCCTGCATAGAATTAACGGAAAGGAACTTACGCCATGACTAAAACAATTCCAATAATTCTGTGTATAATTTTAATCCCCTGTGTGTTTTTTGTGCTTCCGTTTATTCCGCCCGAATTATGTGTAGGCACAAATTATTCGGCTTACCCTGTAAGCAAAGGATATAATGACTATTTTTCTTTTTTAGTATCCTGCTTTATTCCCGAAAGCACGACTCCCGTAAGTACTACTGTGCTTGCAGATGACAAACCAATAAATACCGAGCTTGAGCTGAAAGATAATATTTCTGTAACTCCCACTCCTCTTTCGGAAATTGCGCTTACTAACGAAACGACATACAGTATTAACCTTCCTGAGCTTTTAAAAAGTTATACTCCGCCCAAAAAGGAAAATGAAAAACCTCAAATTTTAATTATTCATACTCACGCAACAGAGTCATTTGAAGGGACTTCAAGCCGTTCGCTTGATAAAGACAAAAACATGGTTGAGGTTGGAAGAGTATTTAAAGAAAGTCTCACAAAAAGGGGCTTTTCGGTAATTCACGACACCACCTATCATGATTACCCTAACTATAACGGTTCGTATGCAAACAGTTTAAAAACTGCAGAAGATTATTTAAAAAAATATCCGTCTATAAATATGGTTTTTGATTTGCATCGTGACGGTGTTGTAGACCAGAATGGCAACAGCATAAAACTTTCAGCAAATTATAATGGTCAGTCGGTTGCAAAGCTTATGTTTGTTGTAGGGACAGATGCAGGCGGACTAAATCATCCCGACTGGAAAAGCAATTTGTGCTTTGTAACAGGCATCCAATCTCGCTTAAACTCAATTTGCGACGGAATTATGCGTCCTATAAATGTAAGAAACGAAAGGTTTAACCACCACACAACCCCGGCATCAGTCATTGTAGAATGCGGAACAAACGGTAACTCCTTAGAAGAAGCCTGTCGTTCTGTACAGCTTTTGGCACTTGCACTTTCAGATTATATAAAGTAAGAAGAGGTACTATGAAAAGTATTTTTACAAAATCCGTCTTAGGTTTTTTAATAGTTTTACTGCTCGTAAATTATATAAACAATGTAGTATCAGAAATTTCAGGCAAACCTTCTGACTCATTTTTTACTCAAATCTTTAAATCATATATAGTAAAAGAATAATCTCTTGTGCGTAAATTTTATAAATTTGTTATTTTAAGTTGAAAAAAATAACAAACTATGATAAAATAATCTTGTACTATGACAAACAGGAGTATAACTTATGTCCTTTATCAAAAGATTTTTTAATAGCTTTGAAAAGCTTCCTACCAATAAGGTTGTGCGTGTAACAGGCTTTTTTATTGCGCCTATCTTTTTGTTGGTGGCTCTTGAAGTCATGCATTTTTCGGATATTACTGCATTTCCTGCATATTTTAAGGACTTCTACTGGCCTTTAAAACTTATATTAACTTATACTTTCTTACTTGGCGGACAATGTATTTTTTATACCATTTTCAGAAATGCTGTGTTTGCAAATCTTATAAATTCTCTTTTGTTTTACATACTATCATTCGTGACTTATGTAACTTTGGATTTAACAGGCGACCCGCTTTTACCATCTGATTTACTGCTTGTAAAAAACATCAGGGAAATTGCCTCATTCGTTGAAATACCATTCAGTATTTCTTACATTATAAGCTTTCTTATCATGGCATCGGGAGTTGCATTTCTTTATATTCTAAGAAAAAAATATCCCTTTAAATTCAGGCTTCGCTACCGTCTTATGCTTGATATTGCACTTGTTGCGACTTTTGCTATAGTAGTTTATGCCTTTTGTATCAACTACAATTTCAGACATAATGCACTTAAGAAGATAAATGTTAACATTTCAGCCTTTAACCCTGTTGAAGACTTACAATCAAATGGTGTTATTTTAACATTTTTCCCGCGTGTCGGGGACTTAATAGTGGACGAGCCTTCCGATTATTCCGAGCAAAAGATTGCTGAAATAAAGGAAAAATACAGTTCGGTTAAGTCTATTGCATCTTCTGACCGAAGAAAAACTTCCCCAAATGTTATCATTATCCAGAACGAGGCATGGTGGGACCCGACAGAGCTTCCAAATGTAACATTTTCAGAAGACCCAATGAAAGAAATTAAGGAATTAGGAGAGAAATTCCCGTTCGGCAAACTTGTATCCCCCTCTTTCTCAGGGTCTACCTGTATGCCTGAATTTGAGTGTATAACAGGGTATTCCACGGCATTTTTACCTGGCAATTCATACCCTTATATTCAGCACATTTTATCTGATACCGAGTCGGTTGTATCAACTTACAAAAAGAACGGATACGAAACAGTTGCTCTTCATTCTTATCACATAAATTTCTATAGCCGTGATAGTGCTTATCCTCTGCTTGGCTTTGACAAGGTTCTGGGTATGGACGATATGCTGGGTGTTTATGAAAATCACAAGGGTTGGTATCCGTCTGATGATTTTACTGCAGACCAGATAATAAAGGCTTACGAAGAAAAGGAAAGCAATAGATTGTTCTGCTTTACAGTAACCATGCAAAACCACGGCGGATATAACCCAAAACGCTATAAGCCTGAAGAATACACTCTTTCAGTAAGTTCTGATACTTTATCCGAAGCCGATTTACAAGGTGTTTTAGACTTTTCTCAGGGGGTTAAAGACTCTTCTGATTCATATATGAAGCTTGTAAATTATTTTGAAGACAAGGACGAGCCTGTATTATTAGTAATGTACGGCGACCATCTCCCGCTTCTAGGAACAGAAGGAAGCACATATATTGACGGCGGAATGGTTGAAAACGAAGGTAGTTTTGTCCCTACAAAACATCATCAATTATACTATACACCATACATTGTCTGGGCAAACTATGATATTTCGGATTTTGAATTTCCGGAATTTATATCCCCAGCAAATTTAGGACTTACAGTAATGCAGTACTCATACCTTGATGAAGTTCCGTGGTATCAATCGGTGTTTAAAGAGTTTTATAATTTGATGCCTGTATATGAAAAATATATAAAATACACATCTGACTTAGAAAGAGTTGAAAACGAAAATAACTTAAGTGATGAAATCAAAAATTTTGTTAACGATTACAAAATGTTGCAGTACGATTTAATACATTTTGACAAGTTTGCAACCAAAAATTAAAAAAATCCCCTTGCTGATGCAAGGGGATTACTTTTATTATAAACTATATTTCCATTGTTCTTTTTCGTTTTTCTTAACCCATTCGCCATTAGTAAAATCCGGCATAGCAACAGGTGCTCCGCCCATTGCTATAGAGTCTTCGGAAAGTGGCGTAACTGCAAGTAATACTGCTGTATCATACACATCAATGGGTGACTCGTGCCCTTCTTTTACGCCCTCAACGAACGCCCTTAAAACATGCCAGTCCATGCCACCGTGACCAACTTTAATTTCAAGTCTGTCATACTCTTCCCAAAGCTCGTTTTTGTATTTTTTGTAATATTCATCAAGGTTGTTGTGGAACGGACT
>JAFWXG010000048.1 GCA_017523005.1 Clostridia bacterium | reverse complement strand
TTCTTTTTCACCTTCTGCAACTAAGATTGCAGATTTCTTTTCGCCCTCTGCACGCAAGATTGCTTCACGGCGTTCGCGTTCAGCTTTCATTTGTTTTTCCATAGCGTTCTGGATTTCTTTTGGCGGGATAATATTTTTAAGTTCAACGCGGTTTATTTTTATTCCCCACGGGTCGGTTGCTTCGTCTAAAATCGCACGCATTTTAGTGTTAACGAGTTCTCTTGATGTCAAAGTTTCGTCAAGCTCTAAATCGCCGATAATATTACGAAGTGTTGTTGCGGTTAAATTCTCGATTGCAGACATTGGATGAGATACGCCGTAAACATACATTTTTGGGTCGGTAATCTGGAAGAATACTACAGTATCAATCTGCATTGTAACATTATCTTTTGTAATAACGGGCTGTGGCGGGAAATCTACAACCTGTTCTTTTAGTGATACGCGTCTTGCAATTCTTTCGATAAACGGAAGTTTAAGATGAAGACCTACACTCCATGTTGTCTGGTAAGCGCCGAGACGCTCTAATACATAAGCACTTGCCTGAGGAACAATTTTAATGTTTGCAATAATCAAAGCCAAAATTAAAACAATCAAAATCAAAATAATCATAAAATTCACTCCTTTTTATTTGTTAACGGGTTCAACGACTGCGTGAGTGCCTTTAATATCAACAATAGTTACGAGCTCGCCTTTCTCTATAGGGCCGTCTGTTGATTTTGCCGACCAGGTCAACCCCTCTGCTTTTACGGCACCAACTGCTTTAATGTTGTCAATACTTTCAGTAACCTCACACACTTTACCGACTAAACGGTCAGCATTTGTTTTTTGGGTCTTTGCAGTTATGTGTTTTTTAATAAGAGGTTTAGTGGCAATCAATGCCAGTACAGATACCAGTATAAATACGATAAACTGTACAGCAGGAGAAGCACCTAATACGGCAGACAGCAAAGCGAAGAATGCGCCAACTGTAAACCAGATGATAACAAGACCTGCAGTTAAAGCTTCAATAATTGCTGTTGCAATTACAACAGCAAGCCAGATAGCTTGATACATAAATCTACCTCCTTTGTAGGTTTATTCTATCATATATTGATTTAATATGCAATATTTTTTTGGAATTGGTAAAAAAAGTATATAAAAAGTTGGGAAATGACTTTTGAAAATCAGAATACTTTGCAAAACTCTACAGAATTTTCTCTGATGTTTATATTAAAATATTTAAAGGGAAAGGCTGTGATGAATATGGCAGAGCTTGTTGCAAAGGTCGGGAAAGAACTTAAAAAAATAACAATCCCTGATATTGTGTTGCTCGTTTGTGCAATCTTATCGGGAACAGGCAATTTTTTAGGCAGAATATATCCGTTTGGCATAGCGTGTACGGCAGGACTTTTTATGAGTAATTTTACACCTTGGGCAGTACTTTTTGTGCTGTTTGGGAAAGTACTTTTAGGCATAGATACTCAAATGCTTAAGTATTTACTTACATATATGCTTTTGGTAGGTGCATCTGTCAACAGAAAGTGGTTTTCAAACACAAAGAACGGGATAATAACAACAGCTTCATGTATGCTGACATCATCACTTGTTTATGGAATATTTATGGGGATAGATATATACTATGTCTTTGAAAATCTGTTAGAACTTTTAATTACTTTATTGCTCGTTCCTCAATATAAAATAGTGTGCGACTATTTTTCAGTACGGAAAATAAGAAGAACAGTAACAAGACAGGAGCTTACAGCCTTGTCCATTACAGCTTGCGGGTGTCTGTCTGGACTTTCAGGTTTTATTTTGCCTTTTGACATCTCTGTAATTGGTATTGTGTGCACCTTTATAATATTTTTTTCAGCATATAATTTTACAATCGGGGTCTGCGGAATTCTTGGTACTGTGCTTGGACTTTTAGCAAGTCTTGCCTCACACGATATGATTTATGCGATTGGCTCATATTCTGTAGCATCCCTTGTTTGCGGAATGTTAAGACAATACGGAAAAGGCGGAATAGTTTTAGGGTTTATACTTTCAAATGCTGCAATA
>JAFWXG010000047.1 GCA_017523005.1 Clostridia bacterium | reverse complement strand
TGCAATCTGACTAGGCTCTTCACTTACCGAATAGGTAACAGTTTCAGCTTCTGGATTAACTTCAACGGCTGTATCGTTATAATCTCCGCTTTCTTCTGTCTGGACTGCCCGCAATGTTTCAATGCTGATAGGACAGAGTTTAAGAGCTTTAATAACGCAAGTTTTCAAAGCCATTGCGTCAAAGTTCTTCACCCAATTATTTTCTTCAAGCCCTTTGCCGCTGTTCTTTGCCATGACATAAGATTTTGAATACTTATCGCGGAATTTCTCTGTGTCTGATTTTGTAAGGATTGCGAATTGCTCACCGCCGTTTGTAAGTTCAACAAGACAGTAATAAGCTACAACTTCGCCTCGGTCTTTGAAGATGTTGATTTTATGGTGTATGCTCCGTCCGCTTGCCAATTCACACTCGAATTCATCATTGGCATATACAGGTTCTGCGGCGATAGTCTTGATTGTCTTTGAGCGTCTGGCAAGTTCAACCAATCCCTTATAACCAATCTGAAAATGGCAGGTCATAACTTTCTGCCACTGTCCGTTTGGCAACTTGACAGATTCATTGTATGGGATAAAATAAGCCTGTCCTAAAACTCCGCCCGGTTCCAAACCGTAATTTGCTGCCTGTGCAATAGAACGCTGCAAACTTTCCTTGTCACAAGTACGCAAGAGCGGATTTTTAGGGTCTAAGATAGCGAATTTCACGCTCTCCATAAACCTTTCAAGGCTTACCGTTCCAGCTGGAATTGATGAAGCAACCCTTTTTTGCTGAACTTCCAGCCAATCCCTCAAAGTTCCCTGCTTCTGCTGTGTCTGTGTCGCAACTTGTCTGTTCTGTGCGTCAGAGCCGTCTGTTTTCATAAAAAATGCCTCCATGTCTATATATCGTTGGGTTAGATACTTTTTCTCGTATCTAATACGATTGTAAATCTATTTATCGTATCAGTCAATACGAATTTGTGCAAATTTGCACAAATTTACAAAACCAAAGGTACACCAATTCTTTGAAGTCTTACCGCCAATTCTCTTGTTGCTTCGATGTCGCCCATAGCGTCATGCGCGTTTACAAGCGGAATTTCAAGCGATTTGCAAACCGTTGTAAGTTTCTTGTTTACGGTATTCAGTTTCCCCATTGCCGTTGCCCGCTTTACCTGTTCCAGAACATCAAGCAATTTCGGCTCAAAGAAATCTGACATCTTGTATTCGGTGTAACGCTTGAAAAGTTCGTCCAGATGTTGCCAATCGAAAAACGGGTTATATCCTGCAAAGTACATCTTTTCAAACTTCCCTTCATCGGTAAAACCTTTTCCGTATTCCAGAAAGAATGAAGCGATTTTCGGCATAACTTCCGCCGCCTTTGCGTACCCTTCAATCGTTTCTTTCTTTACGCCGTGGGTTTCGTATGCTTCCTCGTGGTATAAAATGCCCTTTTCTTCGTCCAGCGGATTCAGAAAGAAAAGCCGCTGCCAAACTTTTGTTTTATCCATGCCGTGCTTAAAAAGCATTGCGACTTGAAAAGCTCCGCTGTTTTCCGGCTTTAATCCTGTTGTTTCTGTGTCACACCAAAGAACTTTCATTTTTCAGTTTCCCCCTTAATCCGTCTGTTTTTCTTGTTCCAAGAGCGGATTGCCTGTTTCTGTGTTGGATATGAAGAACCAGAGCAACCACACTCTTTACAAATGACAAAGAAAGAGCCGTACTTACTTTCTACCTGCGGATTTCCGCCACAACAGCACTTTTCCGCTCTCAAATCTTCATCATCAGAATACATCAGCCGCCCCCGCTGCTTTTTTCTCTGCCGTGATTCTCATTACAAGGCTTGCTGATTCCTTGCAATATTCATCGAAAAGCCCAGATTTTTTGAGCTTGTCAGTATCGGCAATCTTGCGAACCTGCTTGTTCCAAGAGATTTTCGCACCGCCCGCCTTTGCAATGATTTTCTGCTTCTCGACATCAGCGGTCGGCGAGGCTTTCATAATGGCAATCTTGATTTTTTCCTTGATGATTTCTTTTTTCTCTCCGGCGGCTTTTTCTTCCTGTGCTGCAAGATTGTATTCATCACAGAGCAAAGAAACCTCTTCGGGAAGTTCAACCTCTGCGGCACATTCTTTATAAACGCCGTCAACAATCTTTGATTCGTATTCATTGCCTGTTGGAGCTGGCATTACTTCTGCAATTACATAGTCATTCCAGAATGATTTTTCAGCCGGAATAAGAGTGTTGTTGATAAAGTCGTCATTTCTAGGCACTGTGTAGATTCTGCCGTCTGCCTTGTCGATAAGCACACAAAGAACGAACCAATCAAGCCCGGTTACAGCCATGTAATGCTGGACTTGGCAATAATAACTGTCGGGAATTTCATCACTTCCAAATTCCGTATTGCGTGAAGTTGCGGTCTTGATTTCAAGCCCGCCGATTCCCTTAACGGTCTTTCCGTTGATTTCTCTTGCTTCCGGCACAAAAATCACGCCGTCCAAATCAGCAAGCATGAACGGATTTTTAACGCTCTTGAACATTAC
>JAFWXG010000046.1 GCA_017523005.1 Clostridia bacterium | reverse complement strand
AGAGTACCTGCAATATTATTATTATAATATTCCCAAGGTTTCTGTACTGATTCACCTACTGCCTTTAAGCCTGCGAAGTGAATACAGGAATCAATCTGTTCGTTTGCAAAGATTTCTTCCAGTGCATCTCTGTCTAAAATATCAGCTTTATAAAAAGGAACTTTTTTGCCTGTAATTTTTTCCACTCTCTCAAGAGATTTTTCACTGGAATTTGATAGGTTATCTATAACAGTAACATCATATCCAGAGTTTTGAAGCTCAACAACTGTGTGACTGCCGATATATCCGGCACCGCCTGTAACTAAAATATTCATTACAATCCTCCTGATAATATAATATAAATTTAATTATTTTTTCCATGTAAAGGGCGAAAACAATATTAGCATTGGGAATATTTCAAGTCTTCCTATTAACATATTAAAACATAAAACAATCTTTGACAATGGAGAAAACAACGCAAAATTCTGTGTAGGCCCTACCGCATCAAGACCTGGACCGATATTGTTCATGGTAGCCGCAACAGCGGTAAAGTTTGTTGTGAAACCAAAATTATCAACGCTTATAAGCAGTAGCGAAGTCATAAAGATAACAAGGTATGAAACTATAAAAACATTAGTCGCTCTTAGCGTCTGATGTTCAACAACGCGATTGTTCATAGTGATTTTGTGTGTGCTCTTAGGGTGAGCTGCAACTTTAATTTCTTTTCTTATTGTTTTCATCAGAATGATTATTCTTGATACCTTAATTCCACCTGCTGTACTACCCGCACAACCACCTATAAACATCAAAATTACTAAAATTGTTTTTGAAAATTCAGGCCAAAGATTAAAATCTGTACTTGCAAATCCAGTAGTTGTAATGATAGACGCAACCTGCAAAGCAGATGTCCTTAAATTATCAGCTGCAGAAAGGTATAAATCTCTGCAGTTGATACTTATTAACAATATAGATACAATAACAATGCATATATATGTTCTTATCTCATCAGAACGAATTGCACCTTTGAATTTTTTTAATATTATTAAGTAATATACAGAAAAATCTATTCCGAACATCAGCATAAATATCGTGATTACACTTTGACAATATGATGAATATTCAGCAAGACTCGAGTTTCGTATACCAAATCCACCTGTACCTGCTGTTGCAAATGAAATGTTGAGCGCTTCGAACCAGTTCATTTTACCCAAGAGTAAAAATATAAACTCTAAAAAAGTAAGCCCAAGATATATGCTGTATAAAATTTTAGCTGTTGACTTTACTTTAGGAACAAGTTTATTTACTGATGGACCCGGGCTTTCCGCCTTTATAAGATGAAAATTTTGTCCACCTGAAAGAGGCAGGACCGCTACCACAAACACAAGCACACCCATACCACCTATCCAGTGTGTGAAGCTTCTCCACAGCAAGATAGATTTTGGTAATATCTCAACATCCGTTAAAATTGATGCACCTGTAGTTGTAAATCCTGAAACAGTTTCAAAAAAAGCATTATGAAATTCCGGAATTGAACCAGATATATAAAATGGAACTGAACCGAAAATACTTATAAAAAGCCAACTTAATGCAACTGTTATAAATCCTTCTTTGGCAAACATTTCTTTATTTTTGGGCGCTCTGAAACATAAAAATGTTCCAACAAATACACATAGCAATATGCTTATTAAAAATGTTGACGCACATCCATCTTGATACAAAAGACTGCATAAAAGCGGTAAACCAAGACACAGCGCCTCAATATTTAATACCCAGCCTAAAGTATATGTTATAATCTTGTAATTCATATAATACTTCCTTATTCTAAAATATCACTGATATCTTTTGAACCTTTTTGAGTTGTGACAACTACTACACTGTCTCCTTCTCGGATTGTATCCTTACCGCGCGGAACTATAAACTTTCCATCACGGTTAATGCAGGCGATCAAGACATTTTTCTTTAGGTTAAGGTCTTGAAGCGGAATGTCTGAAATCGGAGAGTTTTTACCAATTTTAAATTCCAATGCTTCTGCCTTACCGTCAAGTATTAAATGCATTGTTTCGATGGATGCACTTCCCAGCGAGTTTTTCTTTGCTCTTACAAATCGTTCAATATATTCAGCTGTTATATTTTTAGGATAAATAATTGTGCCTAACTCTAAATTACCTATAACTTCATCGTATGCAATTCTGTTAATCTTGGTTATGAGTTTTGCATCTGTCTGACTTTTTGCAAAAAGAGAAAGCATTACATTTTCTTCATCAATATTGGTTAACGCTACAACAGATTGTGCATACACAATCCCCTCTTCTAAAAGAACTCTGTTATTTGTTCCGTCACCATGAATTATGGTAGCTTGAGGAAGTAAGCTGCATAATGTGTCACATCTTTTTGCATCCTGTTCAATTATCTTTACACTTACTCCTGTTTTGATTAGGATTTTTGCAAGATAGTATGCAGTTGTTCCGCCACCTACTATAATTGTATCCTTAACACCATTTGTTTTAACACCAATTTGTTTTAGAAAGTCGATGCTACTCTTAAGTGAAGAAACTATACTTATAAAGTCCCCTGATTTCATAACAAAACTACCATCAGGAATAAACGCTTCATCATCTCTCTCAACACCGCAAACCAATACATCGCAATCTAATTTTGTAGAAAGTTCTGAAACCTTTAAATTATCAAGCGGAGAGTCCTCATCTATTTTAAATTTTAAAATTTCTACTCTGCCCTTTGCAAATGTATCTATCTGTATTGCAGACGGAAAACGAAGTGCTCTTGCTATTTCTACCGCTGCAGTAAGCTCCGGGTTAATAATCATTGCAAGTCCTAAATCTTCTTTGAAAAGACTTACAGACTTACTGTATTCAGGATTTCTTACTCTTGCAATCGTATTGCAATTACCATGTTTTTTGGCAATCAGGCAAATCAAAAGGTTAAGTTCATCAGAGCTTGTTGCAGCAATCAAAATATCTGCATCTTCAATACCCGCTTCATCAAGCGTTTCAATGTCAGTTCCGCTGCCTATAACACCCATTACATCGTATTCGTTAACTGCATCTCGAATAACCTCTTCACAGGTATCAACAACCGTTATATTAAGGCCCTCATCCTGACTTAATCTTTCAGTTAATTTTTCACCAATTTTTCCGTATCCAACAATTATAATATTCATAACACATCTCTATTCTGTTATTTAATCATATTTTTATTATTCCTGCTGCTGATAATATAGATGACAATAATATCAGAACAATACAAACAGGAGCAACATATTTAATTACTACTTTAAAAAGTGTTTTTTGTTTAAACTTACCATTAAGCTCTATTTCATCAATTAAGGTTTGCGGTTTTATAATATAGCCAACAAATATACAGGTAAGAAATGCAACAATTGGCATTAAAACGCTGTTACTGATAAAATCAAAGAAGTCAAGGAACTGCATACCAAGAATTTTTATTGCACTCCACATACCGTATCCTAAACAGGATGGAAGTCCCAAAATTATGCTTCCGGCAAAAACAATAACGCAGGTTATTTTTCTGTTTAATTTGAATTTATCCTGAATAATTGATACTACGGTTTCCATTAAAGAAATGGAAGAAGTTAATGCTGCGAAAAGAACAAGTACAAAAAATGCTATTCCTATAAATGTGCCTGCAGGCATTGAATCAAAAACCTTTGGTAATGTGACAAACATAAGTCCGGGACCTTGATTTAATGCACTGCTATCTCCTCCTGAAAAAGAAAATACAGCTGGAATTATCATAAGGCCTGCAAGAAAAGCGATACCTGTATCAAAAAATTCTATCTGTTTAACAGATGAACTTAAGTTTACATCTTTTTTCATGTAAGAGCCGTATGTAATCATGATACCCATAGCAAGTGACATTGAATAAAAAAGTTGTCCCATTGCCGCAAGTACTGTTGTTATAGAAAATCTCGAAAAATCAGGTGTAAAATAGTATTTTACGCCGTCTATTGCTCCCGGTAAAAAGAGAGAATAACCCGCAATGAATATAGCTATTATAATCAAGACAGGCATCATAAACTTACTTACCTTCTCAACACCTTTTTCAACACCCATTAAAACAATAACAGCAGTTGCACCTATGTAAAGTAAAAACCATCCAATAGGCTCTGCCGGCTGAGAAATAAAATCAGAAAAGAAATTGTCAGCACAAGCTAAACCCGCCTGTCCTGATACAAATGTATAAAGATATTTGATTACCCAACCACCAATTACTGAATAATATGGAAGAATAATCACAGGTACTAAAGCCGCCAAATATCCTATAAATGAAAATCTTTTATCAAGTGCTTTATATGCGCCAACAACACTGAGTCCGGTTTTTCTACCTATAGAGGTTTCAGCACACATCAAAGCAAACCCAAATGTCAAAGCTAAAATAACATATACAAGCAAAAATATTCCGCCACCATATTGTGCTGCTAAATATGGAAATCTCCATAAGTTTCCAAGTCCTACAGCTGAACCTGCAGCTGCAAGTACAAACCCTATTTTACCAGTAAAACTACTTCTTGTCTTTTGCATAATATCCTCCTTATGTATCATTATCTAAGTAATTATATAATATTCATAAAATAAAGTCAAGTCAATTTGCTCTCATACACAGATAATATACTCGTTTAAGTAAAGAAAAAACCGACGAAACCCAATTCATCGGTTTTATTTTTAAATTACCCCGCCCAAACCGTCTTGAAGCAGAATTTTAAACCTGTTTATACAGGTGGGTTTCCACTCAGTTTGAAGATTTGTT
>JAFWXG010000045.1 GCA_017523005.1 Clostridia bacterium | reverse complement strand
TAATGAAAGGCAAAAAAAGCGGAGGACGCAGAGTTTACGAAGCAAAGTGTCGTGCTCACGACGAAGCACAAGAGCACAGACGCAGGGCTCAAATGGCTACGAGAAAATACAGCCTAAAAATAGAGTACATATCAGGGTATATTGTTTGTAAGGAGTATTCACTCTTTAAAAATTCCCGAAGTTTTAAATAATACTCCTTTTTAAATTCGTCTTGCAAAAGAGAGTCCCATTGATTTCCTATTTTTTGCATACCTGTCACCTTCATTTTAATATATATGTTCATTATATAAAATTTTTATAGAATAATCAAGTTTATTTTGACTTTTGGTATTTTTGGTGTATAATAGTAAAGGAAGCTTAAATGAGACAGATTAACAAAAAAAGAATAAGACAATGGTTGTTTTTCAGTTATTTCTTATTGATACTGATTTTGACCGTTGTGATTTTTAAGTATTTCAAGGTAAGCAGTATTAAAGACTTTGAAGTGTTTATAAAAAATCAGGGCATTTTTGGTGCTTTGATATTACTCCTTGTTCAGGTTTTGCAAGTTTTGATTTGTTTTGTGCCGGGCGAGGCGGTAGAATTTTTGTCGGGGGCTATGTTTGGTGCGTGGCTTGGGCTTTTAATCGATTTGACAGGAATTTTTATCGGGCAGACAATAATTTATTTTCTGGTAAAGGCACTTGGTAAAGATGCAGTATACTGGATTGAAAAAATTAACCGCCTTGAATTCCTTAAAAATGAGAAAAAATTGTATTTTTTGTTGTTTTTATTGTTTTTTATTCCGGGAACACCAAAGGATACTTTGTGTTATGTAGTCCCTTTGTTTAAAATTCCGTTTAAGCCTTATATGATAATATCAATTATTGCAAGGATACCGTCTGTGCTGTCCTCAACATTTGCGGGGTCGGTTTTCAGACAGGGAGATGTCTTTAAGACGGCGATTGTTTACGCGGGCATTGCGATAATAAGTGTAACAGGAATTTTTATAAATCAGTATTTAATGAAAGGAAAGCGAAATGGAACAGACCATAAAGGTAATTGCCAATAACAAAAAGGCAACTCACGACTATTTTATTTTAGAAAAAATAGAAGCGGGCATGGTGCTCAGCGGTACGGAAATCAAGTCTGTAAGACAAGGTGCCGTCAATTTAAAGGATAGCTGGGTTTCTGTCAAAAATGGGGAAGCCCATGTTATGGGTATGCACATTTCGCCTTACGAAAAGGGGAATATTTTTAATAAAGACCCGCTAAGAATAAGAAAACTGCTTTTGCATAAAAGGGAAATAAATAAGCTTATAGGTCAGGTCACAAGAGAGGGATTATCAATCGTTCCATTATCCCTATACTTAAAAGGCTCAAAGGCAAAGCTTGAGATTGCGGTAGTTAAGGGCAAAAAACTCTATGACAAACGCGAAGACGCTGCCAAAAAAGACGCTGCCCGCAACATAGAACGAGCAATAAGAAGAAGTGTATAAAGAAAAAAAGACTATCCAAAAGGATAGTCTTTTTTGATGAAAATCAGAACCATAGGGATATTTAATTTTGATTTTTCTTTGCTGTATTTATCGATGAAATAAGCATTTTCTTAATTTCTTCTGCAAGGTTAATTGGTTTGTCATAACCATATTCAAACAATTTTGTATTCTTTAAAAGAGTAAGCCAATATATGCTTTCGCTAACCTCTTTTAGAGAAATATGTAATTTTGAAATAAAATCGGGTTTGCTGTTCCCATAAATCGCTTCGTTTATATTTGCACCAACACTTGTTGCACTTCGCAGCAGTTGTTTTGCAATAGTTGTATCCCTTTTAGATTTTGAATATTCTTCATAAAACAGAACAATTTGTGTAGCGAATTCCAAAGATTTATTTAATAATGGACTTTCCATTTTCTTCACCTCTATTTTAGTATATCATAAATCTTTATATAATTCAATGTTTTGCGCAAGCAAAACTACCATTTCTATTCTCTATTCTCTTTTATCTATTCTCTTGAAACGACAATTTTTTAGTGAAGAGTGAAGAGAGAATAGCGAATAGATAAAAGTACAAAAAGAAACGACAATCTTCTGTCGAAAATTGTCGTTTCTTTTTGGTGGGAATTACAGGGCTCGAACCTGTGACCCTCTGCTTGTAAGGCAGATGCTCTCCCAGCTGAGCTAAACTCCCATATGGTAGCGGCGAGTGGATTCGAACCACCGACCTAACGGGTATGAACCGTTTGCTCTAGCCAACTGAGCTACACCGCCATATCGGGCTGACCTAATGTCAGCTTGTATATTATACCTGTTTTAAAAACATTTGTCAATACTTTTTTTAAATTTTTATTTTTTTAGTGCCTTTTTATCTAAATAGCCTTGAAGTATATAAGTTGCGGCAACAGTATCTATAACCTGTTTGCGTTTATTTCCCCTAACATTTGTTTCATTTAATGTACGGGCAGCTGCGACAGTAGTCAGTCTTTCGTCCCAGAAAATGATTGGAACTTTAGTCTTGCTCTTTAAAATTTCTGCAAATTTTTTGGTTGCATCGGTGCGGAAGCCTTCGGTTCCGTCCATATTTTTAGGTAGACCTACAACAATCTCAGCGGGGGAATATTCTTTTATTAGCTCAAGCACTTTTTCTGAAACCTTTTCGGGATTGTTTCTTTCGTTAATAGTCAAAACACCCTGCGCTGTCCAGCCCATTGGGTCGGAAACCGCAATCCCTGTACGCGCATCGCCATAGTCAATTCCAAGTATCCGCATTCTAAATTTCTCCTTCTTTATAAAGCTTTTCTGCGTAAATTCCGTTTTGTTTTGCGGAATTTTTGACATTTTGAATAGTTTCTGTCAAGGCATCTTTAACGCTTTCATAATTTTCTAAAATTTCTGTGCAACGATTAAAAAGACCATCAGCAGAAATGCTTTCTAAATCAATCAAATATTTTTCCTGACCCAGCATTTCGATACAGCCCATTACTTTAGGGTCGTAAACAATACCAATACTCGGTACGCACATGGTTGCAGAGTAGAGAAGTATATGAAGTCGCATACCGATAACAAGCTCACATTCTTTACAAAATGCCATCAGGTCGTTAAATTCATAGTGATTTTTAAGGCAATAGCCTTTACACTTCATTAAGGAAAGTGCGTGCTCACAAATTTTCAAATCTTCCTTTTGTTGCATTGGTATAAATACAGGAATAAGACCGTATTTTTCACTCAATCTATCTGCACATTCCGCAACAGAAACCGCTAAATTTTCGTCGTTTTTCCAATTTCTTATTGAGATTGCAACATATTTGCCACCAGGTAGATTTTCTTTTTCGATAAGCGCCTTTGTACTCTCTGACGGTTTTAGGTTAAGGGCTGGGTCGGCAGTTAAAACAACATTTTTGTTTTTTACTTTAAGTTCCTTTAGCAATTCTTCTGATTTTTTATCCCTTAATGTGATTAAATCAGCATTTTCCAAAGCTTTTTTTGCAGAGATAACATTATTCTTTCTGGTCAAAGGACCGATGCCGTTTGCGTAAATATAAACCTTTTTACCAAGTTTTTTTGCGTAGTTGATTACCGAAGTATAGTAAATCAGCGATTTTGTGCTTGTCACATCCTGAAGCAGACTTCCGCCACCGCTTATAAGACAGTCTGAATTTTTAATTGCTTTTGTAACCTCAAACAGATTAAAGCGGTTTACAGCATGAACTCCGTGGAAAGCAGTTGTTTCTTCGGGGTTTGCGGAAAGTACTGTCACTCTCACATAAGGTAAGTTTTCTCTTAAATCCTGTAAAATTGCATACAAAAGAGCATCATCTCCGCTGTTTCCGTGTCCGTAATAGCCCGAAATGACAAAATCTTTGTGGCAATTTCCGTTTTTTAATATTTCGTTATAAACAGTAAGGTTGTCTGTAACCATTTTGTCTACAGAATAATTATCTTCTACAACTTTTTCCCCGAAAGCACTAAGTTCAGCTAATTTTTCGGGAGTTAAAGATAAAAGCTTTTCTAAATCGGCAAACAAAAGTTCGGGAGTTGAATTTTTCATACCCCTGCAACAAAAGTTAGTTGCAATCGCATTTTCTAAAGTTTCATTGGTAAAAATGCCGAGATATCCTTCATTTCCTGCCACAATTACAGGCTTTTTACCGCACATGGCTTCAAGTGCGGAACGGGATACCGCAACCACAAAATCCGAAATTGAAACAAAGCGGTTGATATCTGTTCTTCCGCCTGTTGTGAAGATAACCTTTTTATTTAAAGAAGTGTTCATTTGTTCGGCTTCTGCTAAAATGTTCTGGTAATCGTCGCCGTCGCCCACCAAAATAATTTCAACATCTTCTTTTTCTGCAAGCTTTGGCGCAATTTCAATAAGCTGATGAGCGATAAGACTTCTGTCTGTATCCATTCGGCTGACAGACAAAATCTTTCGCTTATCCTTTGACAATCCTAATTCTTCAATAAGACTTTCGTCACGCGGGATAGAGAATTTCTTTTTTGAAATTCCGTTTGTGGTTACCAAAATATCTTGAGGGTATGTACCATAGTTTTCGGTAAGATATTTTTTTATATCATCAGACACCGCAATAGTGCGATACCCCCAGTTGCTTAATCTTTTTAAAGCGGGGGTTACATTAAATACCCAGTGTGCAGTAGTAATAAAGTTAAAATGGTGAATTTTACATAAAATTCCAAGCAAAAATGATGGTATTCTTGCGTGGCCATGAACTATATCTGGTTTTTCTTTTCTTATAATTTTTGATAAAATGAACAGAGATTTAAGCATTTTGAAAGGATTTCTTGTGTTGAGAGGAACAGAGAAATGGGGAATTGAATTTTGTTTAAGTTCATTTGTGTATACACCGCCGTTAGACGCTATAAGAACATCAACACCTCTTTCTTTTAAGCCTAAAGCAAGCTCTAAAACATGGGTTTCGGCACCGCCTATTTCCATACCCATAAGTACAAGTAATGCTTTCATTTTAAATCTCCCTTCATGTTCCATACCCCTATTTTAACATAATTTAACCCGATTTACAACATTTATTATTTACTTTTTTTTAAAGTTAATGTATAATTTATTAAGAAAGGAGCTTTGACAATGAAATCAAGAAAAATTTTAAGTTTAATTTTGTGCTTTCTTGTTGTTTTTTCTGTTATTACACCTGCATCTGCAGAGATTTTTTATGAAGAAAAGACAGAAAAAAACATAACAGACGGCGTTATATATAAGCATTTAAATTTATACACATCCACAGGCTGGCAGAATGTCGATATTTTAGAGGCAGACCTTACTAATCCATACATTTCAGCATCGGTTATGACAAGCGAAAAAGGACTTGGGTATGCAGAAAATGTGCTAAACCTTGCTAAAAGTAAAATGAGTATTGGCGCAGTAAACGGCGACTTTTTCTCAAGAAGCAGTTGGGAGAAGGCGTCTTCTATGGGACTTGTTGTCAAAGACGGCGAAGTAATTTCAACATCAAGCAAGGATGTAAATGGTGCGACTATCGGTTTTGACAATTCGGGGGCTGTTCTTCTTGACTATATTACTACTGATGTGATATTAACTTTAGCAAACGGCGAAAGTGTTGCTATAAAAGACATCAACAAGTATGATTCTTTAGCAGAACCTGTTATTTACACAAAGGAATTTGCTCAAAGTACAGACGGCTCTTTTAACAATATTTTAGAGGTTGTGGTAACAGACGGAGTTGTGACAGATATACGCCGTGAACAAGAGGGGGTTGAAATCCCCGAAAACGGATATGTAATCCGTCATTTGCCCGAATTCGACCCATTTTTATCAGAAAATATTGCAGTTGGGGACAAGGTTACTCTTTCAGTAAGCACGAGCTTAGACATTTCAAATTTACAAACAGCTATTGGAGGAGGAACTTTGCTTGTAAAGAATGGCAAGAAGCATGAAATCACCCATAATGTAGGCGGTTCAAACCCCAGAACTATGGCAGGAACAGACAAATCGGGAACGAAGCTTTATTTAGTAACTGTTGAGGGTAGAGTGTCAGGCTCAAGCGGTATGACTTTAAGCGAAATGCAGGATTTGGCACTTCGTTTAGGTATGGATACTGCCATAAACTTAGACGGCGGTGGTTCAACCACTATGGTTATGAGAGATAATAAGGCTAATAATCTTGAGGTTGTAAACAGACTTTCTGACGGGAGTTTAAGAACTGTTCCTAATGGTATTGAAATCTCAACTTCTGCGCCAAAAGGCAAGCCCGAAAGGATTGTTTTAAAAGTTTCTGATACAGCTTTGTTTAAAGGAACAAGCAGAAAAATAGAAATTGATTATGTTTTGGATGAGTATGGAAATCCTTGCGAGAGTCCAAGCGGAACACCTGCCTTTACTGCATCAGGCGGTACAATGAACGGAAACACCTTTAAGGCTGAAAAGCATGGGAAAGCTGAAATTTCTGTAGCATGGGGAAGTGCTAAAGGGGACATTCAGCTTGAAGTTTTGGATACACCTGAGACCTTAACAACAGTTCCG
>JAFWXG010000044.1 GCA_017523005.1 Clostridia bacterium | reverse complement strand
TGTTAGAACTGTATCACAAAATTACCGATAAAGACTTGCTTATCCGCAGGATAAACCTTGTTGCAAATCGTATTGTGGATGAAAGAGAGGCAGAACACGAAAATGAGTTTATTCAGCTTGACATTTTTTCCGATACGGAAGAGACAAAAGCTCAAAATGAACAAAAAGAAATAGCCATGGCGAAAGAAAAACAGATACAAAAAGCCATGCTTGACATAAGGAAAAGACATGGTAAAAATGCAATTTTAAAAGCGACAAGCCTTGAAGAGGGCGCGACTGCCATCGATAGAAACAAACAGATAGGAGGTCACAAGGCATGAGCGGATTCCATGATTATTCTGACATTTTAAATCTTTCAAGACCTGTATCAAAATATCCAAAAATGTCTCGTGAAGCGCGCGCGGCACAATTTGCATCATTTGCGGCACTTTCAGGACATGAAGATGCAATAAACGAAACTGCAAGACTTACGGATAAAATGTTATTTCTTGATGATAACAGCATAGAGCTTTTAAATGCCAAGCTTTGTGCTATTTTGGAATGCCCTGAAGAAAAACCTACTGTAGTTTTTACACATTTTGTGAAAGACGAGAAAAAGCAAGGCGGAGCTTATGTAAAAACTGAAGGGATAGTCAGCAAAATAGACGAAATCCGCAAAGTTTTAATATTAGAAGACAAAACCGAAATACCCATAGAAAGCATTTATGACATAGAAAGTTCGCTGTTTTTAAAGCCTGATTTAAGCTTAAATTAAATAAATTTAAAATTTTTTAAAAAAACACTTGCTATTTTCAAAAAGTTGTGCTAAAATAATGGAGATGTTAATCGAGGCGTAGCTCAGTTTGGTAGAGTGCTTGCTTTGGGAGCAAGATGCCGCAGGTTCAAGTCCTGTCGCCTCGACCAAAAAAATAACCCCACACTTGTTGTGGGGTTTATTTTTTTGCATTATAAGGAAAAGGACTTGAACCTTAAGAAGGCACGAGTCTGAAAAGCAAACAGTCCGGTGGACTGTTTGTAAGACGAGTGGTGCGGAGGCGGGTACTGAAAGCTTTAGCTTTCGGTCGCCAAGCAAGGCAGATTGCAAAGCAATATGCGTCCTGGTCGATATAAATCTCTGTCGAGATTTTCGATATGTTAAAATTAACTCGATATGTGCTGACGCACTCGATATGTTGCCTTACGGCAACGAGATTTATATCATTCAACCTGCTTTTTCATGGAAAAAACACAACCGCAATAGTCTTGTCTGTATATGCCATACTGCTTTGAAATTTCTGTCGACCTTAAATATCCGTTCTTCTTTTTAAAGTCGGAATAAAGATAAGGTACACCTGTTTTGTCTGCAATCTCCCCACCAACCTCATTCAGAACCTTAGCATTTTTGTGAGGACTTATGCTTAGCGTTGTAGTAAAATAGTCAAATTTGTACTCTTTTGCAAATTTCGCTGTTTCGGAAAGTCTTAAACGAAAACATTCTCTGCATCTTGCTCCGCCCTCCGGCTCGCTTTCAAGACCTTTTACTGCGTCATAGAACTCTTTGTCGCGGTGTTCTTCGGTTATAACCTTGACATCTTTTCCTAAAAATACTTCAGTAAACTTTACTTGCTCTTCTGCTCTTTTTAAGTATTCTTCTTCGGGGTAAATATTTGGATTATAATAAAAAACAGTTATGTCGAAAAAATTGTTTAAGTATTCTAAAACATAAGACGAGCAGGGTGCACAACAACTGTGAAGCAATAAGCTTTTCTTAACCCCTGTCTGCTCAATTTCTTTTATAACACTCTCTAAAAACTGGGTAGGATTTATTTTGAGCACAATATCACTCCGTTTCTTAAATTTAATATAACATTTTTTTATTCTTATGTCAAACGGCATGGCTGTATATTATTTCAATTTAAACAAATACTACTCTAAAAAGGAGATGGTATTTTATGAGAATGAACACAAAAGACTATGAAAAATATGCAAATTCCTTTGCCCCGAAATCCAAAATCTTTTCAAACTGTATTAAAGCATTTTTAATTGGCGGTGCAATTTGCGTCTTAGGAGAAGTGCTTTTGACTTGGTATGGCAATCTGGGCCTTGATAAGGAACAGAGTGCAACGCTTGAATGTATTACTCTTATCTTTTTGGCATCGCTTTTGACTGCACTGCACTGGTTTGACAACATCGCAAAACACGCAGGTGCTGGTACTGTTGTACCTATTACAGGTTTTTCAAATGCCGTGACCTCTGCTGCTATGGAATTTAGGTCTGAGGGCATGGTTTTAGGTGTGGGTGCAAAGATTTTCACAATCGCAGGTCCTGTAATTACCTACGGCGTTATTGCATCTATGGTTGCGGGCATTTATTACTTCATTCTGAGTATGTTCTAAAAGCGGGAATTTTCCCGCTTTAATTATGCCCCGGAAATATATAAAACATATACACATTTAATTGACAAACATGTGCATTTGTGGTATTATGTATATTGTATAGTTATGTTTGTAATTTACAATATACATAAAGGGATTGGTGTTATGAAATTTAAACCTTTTGAGAAAAAAGTATGGCTTGCAACTCCTACGATGCACGGCGAAGAATTAGAATATATGACACAGGCCTACAAAACAAACTGGATGTCAACTGTTGGTGAAAACATCAACGCTTTGGAAAAAGAAGCCGCAAAACTTGCAGGAGTGAAATATGCGGTTGCTTTGTCAGCGGGAACAGCGTCTTTACATCTTGCGGTAAAGCTTGCGGGAGTAAAGCCTGGCGATAAGGTGTTTTGCTCAGACATGACATTCGATGCGACAGTAAATCCCGTTATGTATGAGGGTGCAACCCCGATATTTATTGATACTGAATACGACACATGGAATATG
>JAFWXG010000043.1 GCA_017523005.1 Clostridia bacterium | reverse complement strand
TAGTATTGTCAAAATCAAAACTCTCAAAATTTCAATCCCGCCTTTTTACCTATTGTACCACATCTTAACATTAAAATGCAACCTATATTTTTATTGCAATTTTAGTAAAAACATGGTAAAATAAGTTAATCTTACTGATTGAGGTGAAAAAATTGCTACAGCCAAAACTTATAAACATTATTCATAAGGCAACAGTTATTCAAAGATGGAACGACCATATTCGTCCGTTTACCGGCTTTGCCGAAATAGACAAGCAGGCTCATAAAACATTTTATGCTTACATACTCGCAAAATGTCAGGCGGAAGAAGATAAGAATTTCGATTTTGATGCCTTGATTGAGGGAATTATATTTGAATTTCTGCACCGTGTCATTTTAACAGATATCAAACCTCCTGTTTACCACAAGCTTACAAAACAAATGGGAGATGAAATTAACAAATGGGTTGAGTCTGTACTAAAAGAATGTATCGGCGACATTCCAGGCGGTTTTGCGGAGCGTTTCCACAAATATTTTTCTGACCCCGATTACTGCGTTCAGGAAAAAGCAATCATAAAATATGCTCATTACCTTGCGACAAAATGGGAGTTTGACATAATTTATCCCATGAATATCGGCTTTTACAACATTGAAAACACAAGGAAAGAAGTTACTGACGGTCTTGCAAGGTGCAGATGGTTTGACGGCAAGAAAATTTTCAGCCAGAATCCAAGACTTACTGACTTTTTAAATCTTATAGGTCAGCTTAGGTTCCAGATGAGATGGACCGCAACCGCAAGAATGCCCGAAACTTCCGTTATGGGACATACTTTGGTTGTTGCAATTTTGTCTTACCTTTTTACAACCGAAATTGGCGGTTGCAAAAAGAGAAAAATCAATAATTTCTTTGGCGGTCTGTTCCACGATTTGCCCGAAGTTTTAACCCGTGACATTATATCCCCAATCAAGCAGGGTGTTAAAGGTCTTGATGAGATTTTAAAGGACATCGAAACCTCTCAGATGGAAAAAGTTGTGTTCCCTCTTATGCCAGACAGCTGGATTCCTGAAATTTCCTACTTTACAAACGATGAATTTTCATCAAAAATCAAGCTTGACGGCAAAGTAGAAAAGGTCACAAGCGATATTATCAACCAAAAATATAACGAAAACAGATTTTCTCCTATCGATGGCGAGATTATTCGCGGTGCAGACCACTTATCTGCATATTTAGAGGCTGTTTTGTCTATTCAAAACGGCATGGAGGGTGCATCTCTTATTCAGGCACTTACCAATTTGTCTGCTATTTACAAAGGCAAAACCATAGGCTCGATTGACTTTTCCTACTACTTCGACGACCTGCTCTACCAACCGTAACCTAAACTATCAAAAACTTCCTTATATATAGGAAGTTTTTTTATTGACAAACATATATTTTTTTGGTACAATATAGTATGTAGTAGTATCCTGCGGATTGTGTCCGCAATTTACGGTGCTTTTACAAAAAATACAAAAAATACATTTTAGAAAAGGGGACAAAAACATGAAAAAAGTATTAAGCTTGATTTTAGCTTTGTCTATGTTGCTTTCTACTTTGGGTGGTATTACCGTTTTTGCAGGTACTGCTCAGGGCGAGCTTAAAGTAACAGTAAGCGAAATTACTAATAATACCGTGACAGTTAGTGTGTTTATCACTAAAACTCCTGGTGTTGCAGGTATGGAATTTAATTTGGATTACGACACAGACAAGGTAACTTTGGTTGCCGGTTCTGCTGTAGGTCGTAAAATGAATCTTGGCGAAACAGATGAATACGGCGATCCAATTACATACTATAACGACCCACAAGTCGGTACAACTGACGGCATCAAATATGCCTGGGCCAACAGTGCAGAATGTGACAAAGTTTCAGAAGAAAAACCGATTTTAGTTGCAAAATTCACTTTAAATGACGGTTTTGACAAAACAACATTTAGCATTACCAACGCAAAATTCTCAAAAGCTGACTACAGCCTTGTTAAGTTTGATTTGGGTACAGCTTCTCTTGCTCTTCCAGAACTCCCCGACTTCACATTTGAAGATGATTCTGTAACTTATGACGGCGAAGCTCACAGTCTTGTTGCTACAGGTGTTGCTGATGGTGCAACTGTTACATACACAAGCGCTGATTTTGATGCAGACGGCAAAGCTGTTGCTGCAGGAACTTATATAATCAACGCAACTGCTAAAAAAGACGGCTACATTTCCCGTACAAAAACAGCAATTCTTGAAATTTTACCGATAACACTTGAATTCGGTGTTGATGAGCCCAGCAAAGAATATGATGGCACAACCGATTTTACAGGCAATATTCATATCG
>JAFWXG010000042.1 GCA_017523005.1 Clostridia bacterium | reverse complement strand
TAAGACCGCCGATTTCCTTTAAGTATTTAAACACAAGACCGCAAACATAAATTGCATAGCATGGAGGTGTGTTATATAAGGAATCGTTTTTCGCGTGGATACCTAAATTAAACATTGTAGGAGTGCATTCCATTGGTTCGCCAATTAAGTCTTCACGAATGATAGCGATAGTAACGCCTGCAGGACCTACATTTTTCTGTGCGCCAAAGTAAATCATACCGAATTTGGAAACATCTACAGGTTCTGACAAAATGCAGGATGACATATCAGATACAAGCGGTACATTTCCTGTATCAGGCAATTCATGGTATTTTGTACCGTAAATTGTGTTATTGCTTGTGATATGTACATAGTCTGCCTCTGGGTCGAACATTGATTTATCTAATTTTGGAATATAGTTAAACACTTTATCTTCAGACGATGCAACCTTGCGTGGATTACCATACTTTTGTGCTTCGCTGAATGCTTTTTTGGACCACTGACATGTGATTACATAATCAGCTTTGCCGTTTTTAGTCATAAGGTTTAAAGGAACCATGGCAAAAAGGCTTGATGCACCGCCCTGCAAGAATAAAACCTTATAGTTATCAGGAATGTTTAAAAGTTCTCTTAAATCTGCTTCAGCAGTCTGAATGATTTCTTCATACACCTTTGAACGATGGCTCATTTCCATAACGCTCATACCGCTTCCGTTGTAGTCAAGCATCTGCTCTGCCGCAGTTTTCAAAACTGCTTCAGGAAGCATTGAAGGACCTGCCGAAAAATTATATACTCTGCTCATAATTATAAAACCTCCTACAAATTATTACTTCTAATATATTATCACAAATTAGATAAATAGTCAAATTTTTTCGTCAATTTTTTTGCAAATATTTCGATTTTACATGAAAAGCACGATTTCCTTATAAGAAAACCGTGCTTTTGTTTAAAAAATAACTATTTCGCCTTGCTTTTCGTCTATTGTAACTTTAGTTCCAAACACCGCTTTGCCCGACACAATGAGGTCTGCGATTTTATTGCCCGCCTCATGTGATATCACTCTGCGAAGCTCTCTTGCGCCATATTTTTCGCTATAGCCTTTTTTCGCAAGACATTCCTTTGCATTATCCGTAACAGCAAGTGTAATACCCTTTTCTAAAAGTGCATTTTCCATCTCGCCTAAAATAATTTCTGCAATTTTTATGAAATCTTCTTCTTTAAGCTTATTAAATACAACAATTTCATCAACACGGTTTAAAAGTTCAGGTTTAAATATCTTCTTAAGCTTATCGTTTGCGTTTCTTTCTTCGCTCTCTTTTTCTGACGCAAAGCCTAAGTTATCGTTTCCAAACCCTATTCCTGCGTTTGATGTCAGGATAATCACAGTATTTTCAAAGCTTACCACTCTGCCTTGGGAGTCAGTCAATCTGCCTTCGTCTAAAATCTGCAATAAGATGTTATAAATACTATGATGAGCTTTTTCAATTTCATCGAACAGAACTACAGAATACGGGTGTCTGCGCACCTTTTCGGTTAATTGACCAGCCTCGTCATAGCCTACATATCCCGGTGGCGAACCAATTAACTTTGATACAGAATGTTGTTCTGAATATTCTGTCATATCAAGACGGATTAAATCGTCTTTAGAGCCGAAAAGCTCCTCTGCTAAAACTTTAACAAGTTCTGTTTTTCCAACACCTGTCGGGCCGACAAATATAAATGATGCAGGGCGGAGTCTGCCCTCAACCCCCGCTC
>JAFWXG010000041.1 GCA_017523005.1 Clostridia bacterium | reverse complement strand
TGCCTGTGATTTAGTGCCTGTAGCTCCATACACAAATGCGTTATCGTAATAAGACATTGAATCGTAATCAATCGTGATTACATCGCCGTCCGTATTGCCTGCCATGCACCATGTATCAAGCTCTATATACGCCCTGCCGTCGAGGTTTGCAGTCGGTATAAAGTCCTCTTCCCCACCTGTTAAAAGTGGCGAAACATCAGCTATTGCAGCAGCAGAATCAAAGTCATAGAAACTCTGGTCTGCACTGTCTATTTCTCTTACATCTTGCGTTCCTTCTGCAAAGAATCCCGCATAGTCCAAAACAGGAGCTTTAATCGGGTCAGCTTCGCCCGGCGCAAGAACAAGCGTTGAATCACTGTGAACGCCTTTGAACTGAACGATTACAGAGAATGTAATGCTTCCGTCCATTGCAAAAAGCCTTGTATAATCAAGGTATGTTTCAATGTCTACATATTCAAAAGTGATTGTCACCGCACTGACATCAGAATCAGTAATAAAGAACAGGCTTTTAGCATCCCATTCATCACAAGAAAATGTTGCGACACATTTATTCTGTTGCCATGCTCCGAAATCACCAGCTTTCGTACAGTAATAGCGACCGTTATTATCCCTTACAGATACATTTATCTTTCCCTGCACAAAGAAGTGAAGGAAATATGTAGTGTCCTGTGAAACGGAAACAACCTGCGAGCATGAACCAACAGAAGAAAAAGCCATACCCAAAGCACCGCTGAAATTCGCCAGCTGTGAATATGCAGCCCCGCCTTCAAGTGTCCATGCAGACATCTTTTCAAAATCCGGGTCAGAAAGAATATTAAGGCTAGGTTTATCCGTGCTGTTGCGAATCCATACCGATTTTGTATCAAAGTAGGTCTGCAAGATATGAAGGATATTCCACTTGTCGCCCCAAATATCATCACCGTTTCTGTGCAAAAGCAAGCCGATTCTGTTTTTGAAAGATTCGTCACTTTCTTCATACATTCTTTTAAGAACGCTGAACAAAGAGGCACATTTTTCAAACCGTTCACCGCTCATGTTGTAAAAATCCGTGTCATTGCACCATTCAGAGCGACAAGTTTCAACACCAGAAATCAGCTTTTCCATTGTGCCGTTTCCATTGTCCGCAAGAAGAGCTTTGAATATGCTTCCTTTTCTGTTTATGAGAGTAGAAAAAGGACTTTTTATAAAATCGCCAAGTTTCATTTTTAACTCTCCACAACTGTAATTTCTGCGTTTCCAAACCGTGCAATCTGTTCACTGTTTACGGTAAAGTTTTCAGTCGGTGATTTAATCGTAACATCAGACACATAAGACAATGCCCGGATTTTTGCGACAATCGTTGAAAGAATAACCGTACCGCCAATACGGAGCGAATTTACATAAGATTGAACAATCTTTTTAACCTCTGCCTGTGTTTCTGCCGTATCAACATCACCTGTAGAAACTTCAATCTCAAAATCAACAGGTACGGCGGTTGGAGCAAGATAGCGGGCGTTTACTCCCGGTGCAAGGTGTCCGTTCTGCGTTTCCGTTCCTTCAACGGCTTTTTTTACTTCCTGCAAAAGTTCATCGCTTGCCGTTCCAGAGCCATCGTCAACATAAACCGAAACATGATAAACATTCTTCAACGGTGGCTTGTGATTCTTAACCGATACAGAGCGTACGGAATCAACGCTTAAAGCTGCGTCCTCAATGCCGTAAAGATTTGTGCCGGAAAGTCCGGCGAGTTTCTTTGTAAACCGTTCTTCTACTTCCGCGTCTGTTTCTTCGTTTGTTCCGCCTGTGATTGCGTTTTTGTTTGTTACGGCTGAAATGTCGCTAGGTACAGATGAATCAATACTTGTAATTGCCCCAGCTTCCAAGTTATAGTCACTTCCGGCTTCTTCTGCTTTTATCGTGATTTCGTCAGAATCAACCGCGCCAGCTTCAATCGCTCCGGCTTCCGTTGTTACAAAATTAAAACCATTCCCCGAAACCTTCACGCCCGAAGGAATAACCGTTCTTGCGTCCAATGCACTAGCCCGGCTGAATGTTACTTTTCCGCTTGCATAAGTTCCGCTTTTCTTCTCAAACTTGAATACGGAATAAATCAGCATAATCAAGCCTTGATTGAACCCGGAACGAATGGCAATATACACTCTTTCCACAATGCGGCAAAAAGTGTCTAAAATCGTGTGAATGATAGAACCTTCGTTAAAGTCGGTTATCTTGTTCTGCCTTGCAATCATATTCGCGCAGGCTTCTTCCATAAGTTCATCGTATCTTTTGATGTCTGCCATATTTACACCTCTTCATTCATTTTTTGTTTATTTCCGTTTATATCCGTGTAATCCACGGCAATATAAATCTTGTCATTGTCGCTGCTTGCCGAAATCTCGTTAATTTCCATTACGCGAGGGTCAGCTAAAACAGTCTGCTCAACCGTACTCAAAAGGTAATTCTTTACGGCTTCTTCTCCAATTTGTGCCTTGATACCGTAAGTGTTGTACCTTATGCGTTTTTCCGAAGCTGTTGTAAGGCGCATTGCGATAGCTTGATTAAGGTTTTCAACGCTGCTTGTTGTGGCAAAATCTCCGTTCTGTACGGCAAAATCGCCCTCATCATCAAGCGCAATGTCACGACCGTAATTGTCAGTATCGCCCGGAATGGCATAAATACGGTTGTTTGCGTTTGATTCGTCTGGCGAAAGAATAGGAATCTTTATAATCGTTCCCGCTTCAATTTCATGCTCATTCTGGATATTGTTGTAATAAGCGATAAGGCTTGCATAATCAGCGTTTCCGAAAAACTTTTCGGCGAGTTTATCAAGCGTCATTGTTGAACTCATGCGGATTTTCCGGGAATCGTACACATAAGCAATAGCGTCATTTCCTTCTGTATCAACATAAACAACAGGCTCGTACATCGTCTGTTTCTGTTTTACGGCTGCAACAATTTTACATACGCAAGAATTCAATTCTGCTTCCGCGTCAATCAGAGAATCTTTCTTATCATCATCAGTTTCTAACATCATAATCAGCTCCATTTTGCGTAAAGCGTTATATCAGATGTAACAGAACTACTAAAATCGTAGCTCTGTGTCAGCTCTTCATCAGAATACCAGCCTGCAAATGCGCTTCCGCTCTTAGTTGGATTGTCTGGCTGTGTAACTGTGTTTCCGTATTCAATGGTCTGTGGGTCAACTTCCGAACCGCCGTTAGATTCAAAAGTAACCGTGAATGTGTCCGGCTGCCATTTCGCCCAAACAGTCATGTCATGCACAATCGCCGTGTCAAAGCTGAATTCTTTTGTTAGTTCTTCATCAGAGAACCACCCTTCAAAAGTGTTTCCTGTCTTTGCAGGTACAACTCTTGTTGCTTTCTTGCCGTTTTCTATTGTCTGTGTCGGGATTGTGTTTCCGCCGTTAGAATCAAAAGCAAAACTATAAGAGCTTCCGAACCAGCGAGCGTATAAGGTCAAATCAGATGTAACAGGCGTTGAGAAGCTGAATTCTTCTTCAAGGTATTTATCCTTACACCACATAAAGAATGAGTAATTTGTTTTTGTCGGCATAATCGGGAATACAACAAGTTTTCCATGTTCCACGCTCTGACTTTGAACGCTACTTCCGCCGTTGCTGTTAAAGGCTACTGTGTACTGATTCAAAACCCACCTTGCGTAAAGTGTGGTATCTGCCGTAATCGGTGTTGTAAAGTCGAATTCGTTTGTTGCCCCCGAATCTGTACACCAGAAAGCAAAAGTATAACCTTCTCTTGTCGGCTGTTCCGGAATTGTTGCCGTTCCGCCAATAATGACGGTCTGTTTTGTTACGCTACTTCCTCCCTTAGAATCAAAAACAACATCGTTGTATGCTCTCGTCCATTTTGCGTAAAGAGTGAGTGACGATGAAATGCTCTGGCTGAAATCAAATTCTGTCGTACATTCTTCATCTGTAAACCAACCGCCGAACGCATAATATTCTTTAGTCGGAATGTCCGGGCAAATAACTTTATTTCCCGGCTCTACACTCTGCGAAGGAACATCAGAACCGCCCTTGCTGTCGAATGTGACAGTAACCGCCGTTATTCTTGCCCATGCAGCATAGATAGTCGTATCTTCATTTATCACGGTATCAAAATTAAAGGCGATAGTTGCCGCATAATTTGAACACCATTGAGTAAAGTTATATCCTGCTCTTGTCGGGTCAGTTTCCGGCTTTGTGGCTTTTCCGCCAATATCAACCGTCTGCGAATCAACAGCAGAACCACCGCGAGAATTGAAAGTGACAACGGCTTTTTTCTGTACCCATTTTGCAAAAAGAATAATATCAGCCTTAATCGGTGTGTCTTTGAAATTGAATTCTGTGTCCGGGCTTGAAAGCTGATACCAATAAGCGAATTCGTAATTCGTTCTTGTCGGGTCAGTTTCCGGCTTTGTTGCAGATTGAGAATAAGAAACCGATTCTGTTATCTTGTCTACCTCTTCTTCTTTGACAATAAAATGTCCGCCGTTTGCGTCAAATGTTACGATAAACTTTTCATCTTCGCTTATGCTTCCGCTCTTCGATGTATCATCAGAAAGCCCCATTGCATCATTGAATTCTGTTAATTTTCCACATAAGGCGGCACATGATTTTGCTGAATTATAAGTGGCATTTACGGTAGATGTACCAATTAAAGCCCTTTCAAAGCCACCTATAACTTGAATTGCTTCTTGTGGATTGTCAATGTTTTCTATAAGTTTGCTAGTTTCGTCTATTTTTGCTTTAATATCAGCACAAAGCCCTGCTGCCATTTCAACCGTTGCAAAGGCTGTGTTGATAGTTTCAAGAACATTTTGCGCCCCGGAAATAAAATCTGCTACACCGCCACCGAAAAGGCTTGGAATTGATTTCTTGTCCTCGTAATATCCAATCATTTCAAGCGTGTAATTGTATGTAAAAGGTTTGTCCTTTGACCTTTTGACTTTAAGTGACTTAATCTGTACCCGCCACCAGCTATTTTTAGAAGGGCTTCCGGCTGCAATCTGCAAAGCCGACATCTTAGAAAGGTCGTACAGATATACTTTCTTTCCTTCAAGATTTTCAAGTTTTCCGCTTCTGTAGAGCAAATCGCGCAACTTGAATATTTCCTTTTCGCCTGTCAGATATTCGGGAACTGCTTTTGTTCCTCTGTAGATAAGTTTCTTTTCATTGTTTACGGTAGAGCCGGAAATGGTAATTTTGAAAGTATCGTTGCCGTAATCATCGAATACAGCACCGCCGAAAGTCTTTGTTTCGGTCACTCTTTGAGAATAGTCAAAATCTTCCGCTTCTGGAGGCAAGGCAAAAGTAAACACTTCTGAACCGCTGAAATTCAAAGCAGAACTAAGGCTAAAACCTTCTTCTTTTTGTAGCCCCATAATTTCGAGCATATAAGCCTTGTGCCATACTCCCAGATTCATTATTCTTGCCATTTTCTATTACCTCTACATCATGTTTCCGCTTCCAATACTTCCAGAAATGCTTCCTGTACCGTTTGTGGTGATAACCGCCGCCTTTAAGTATGAAGTAACGACATTTGCAGCCTGTTCAGCAAAATACTTATCTCCGCCCTCTGTCATTGCTCCCATTGCTTGAAATGCTGCGATAAGTCCGGCTTGAATTGTTGCAGAAACACCTACCATTTTTCCCTTTGCGCTTCCTGCCATTGGAGAAGAGCCACCACTAGGCGGAATAACCGTACCTACAACAGATGTTGTTACCTGTCCGGCTGAAATCATCGCATGAATTCCGCTTGCCATTTGTGCCGCAAGGTAAGTATCACCGCCACTTGTCATATTCGCCATAGCACGGCAAGCCGCAATCAGAATGTTTTCACAGATTGAAGATTGTACGCTTATACTTCCTGTGCCTTTTCCTGTAAAAGCACCTGCCGGAATTGCGCCTGCGTCAGTTGTTGAAACAATTCCTGTCTGTGCATAATCCGCAACAGCTTTAGAAACCTTCTTTGCGAAAACGGTATCGTCACCGTCTGTCATGGAATTAAAAGCCGCGAGTAAATCATTTTTAAGTTTTGACTGTACTAAACTCATTTGAACACCTGCCCCCACTTCGCTTTAAGTGCCTGTATCTGTGCTATAAAATCCGGGCTTGCCGTATGACTTGCCGGGCTTCCTACTGTTTTTAGGCTTGCAAGATAACCGAGCAAGTCATTTATCATAGCTCCCAAAGTCGCTACAGTATTTCCAAGTTCAAGTTTTCCGCTTCCGCTGGACTTTAAGCCGACATCTTTTTGAGCCGTCAAAGTCAAAGCGTCCTGTGTTTCAAGCGTAAGAGCCTTTTTTATAGTTCGCTTAATTTCAGCATCAGTCGAAAACTCAATCGTATCTTCTGTTATGTCAAAGATTGTATTTCCGATTGTTTCAACCTTTATTTCCGGGTCGTCTTTTTCGGTCAGAGTGAGTGTCGTACCGTATGCCTTAATCGTTGTTACTCCGCCGTCCGCTTTTTCTCCGTCCTCACCTTGATTCACTTCTATGTTGATTGTTGCGTCACCTTCTTCCGGCGCATTTCGAATTTTCTTTGAGCCGTTTCTGTAGTCAGTTTCAAAAGTCCAGCCCGAATTCTTCACAATCTTTCTTGTGTTTGCAGCGTTATCAAGTTCTTTCTTGTCGTCTGAATCTGTCTTAAAGTCCGCATGAACAGCAGCAGAAAGAGCAAAACCGCTACCAATAATCACGGTGTCCGCTAAGTTTCCTTCCGGGCAAACACAAAGAACGAAAGTATCAACAGGCGGCAAATATCGCTCACCGCTCAAATACCCTTTTTCATCATCAACAGTTACCCATGACTGAACCATAACGCGAACATTCGCAATTACATAACCGCTTGCCATTCTTACACGGCAAGTACAGTTTTCCGGGTGTACTTCCGTTACAGTTCCCCAGAATCCAATCATGTTTTTTATAGGCGGCATTGGAGCGGGAATTGTTGGATTGTTCATAGGTGAGGAATTACGATTTAATACAATGCTTATTTCTTTCGCCATAAATCACCTACAGAATGTTAATTCCCTTAGCCTTTGCCGTATCAAGAAGCTGCTTAAAGAGTACATAGCGTTTTGTAATACCCTCTAATGGAGCAAACTTTTTCTTTTCATAGTTTCCGCCGCGTGATACCGTCAATTTTGTTTCCGGGTTTCCGCCGAAATTCCAAGTATGTTCAACTTCATTTACATAGAATTCACCGCCAAGAAAAGAAACAATCTCACCACACATAGGTGTTTTTTCATCTTTGCTCTCTTCTTTGTTTACAATAGTTGCGATTGTGATAGTGCCTTTTAACATCTCTTCAAGATGTCCGTACCATGCCTGCAGGCGTTCATTTAGTTTCTTTAAGGTTTCGGAATCCCCTGTGTATTCTGTTTCGGTTTTTCCATACCCATTAAACTGAACAGTAAGAGGGCTATATCCGTACATTTCAGCCTTTGCCTTGTAAAGAGCCAATT
>JAFWXG010000040.1 GCA_017523005.1 Clostridia bacterium | reverse complement strand
GGAGAAACCCTTGATATAGAAAAATTTATAGAAATTTCTGATTTTTTGCAAAAGAAAAAAAGGAAATAAGAAGATTATAAAGAATATAATATGAATAAGGCGTAAATTGGAATTTTCGGTATTATTCCGATATATAAAACTAAAGGAGGATTTACATTATGACAAGTAACAAAGCAGTATTGTCATGGCTTAAAGAAATGGCTGACATGACTACCCCCGACAAAATTGTATGGATTGACGGCTCTGAAGTGCAGTTGGAAGCACTTCGCGCTGAAGCAGTAGCTACAGGCGAAATGATTAAATTAAATCAGGAAGAATTACCAGGTTGTTATTATCACAGAACTGCTGAAAACGATGTTGCCCGTGTAGAAGACAGAACATTTATCTGCACACCAACCAAAGAAGAAGCAGGTCCTATAAATAACTGGATGGAACCAAAAGAAATGTATGCAAAGCTTTCCGCTTTGTATCAGGGGTCTATGAAAGGCAGAACAATGTATGTTATCCCCTATTCTATGGGTCCTGTTGGTTCTCCTTTTTCTAAAATCGGTATCGAACTTACAGACAGTATCTATGTTGTATTGAATATGGCTATTATGACAAGAATCGGTAAAGCAGTTATTGACGAATTAGGCGATGATGCTGATTTTGTTAAATGTCTGCACGCTAAAAAAGATGTTAACCCTGATGACAGATATATCGTTCAGTTCCCTCAGGATAAAACAATCTGGTCAATCAACTCTGCTTACGGCGGAAATGTATTGCTCGGCAAAAAATGTTTTGCTTTGCGTATTGCTTCTTATCTTGGTATGCAAGAGGGCTGGATGGCTGAACATATGTTAATTTTAGGTCTTGAAAATCCAAAAGGCGAAATTAAATATATCGCAGCTGCATTCCCGTCTGCTTGCGGTAAAACAAACCTTGCTATGTTAATTCCACCAGAATACTTGAAGAAAAAAGGTTATAAAGTATGGACTGTAGGCGATGATATTGCATGGCTCAGAATTGGTCCTGACGGAAGATTATACGCAATCAATCCTGAAGCGGGCTTCTTCGGTGTTGCACCCGGTACAAGCGAAAAAACAAACTTTAATGCACTTGCTGCAACAAAGAAAAATACAATCTTTACAAATGTTGCAATAAATACTGACAACAATACAGTATGGTGGGAAGGCCTTGACAAAAATCCTCCTGAAAACGCAATCGAATGGAAGGGTGCTAAAGTAAACGGCAAAGAATATACTGCAAATGGAAACAAACTTGCTCATCCAAATTCAAGATTTACAGCTCCTGCAGTTAACTGTCCTTGCATTTCTTCTGAATTTGAAAATCCTGCAGGTGTTCCTATTTCTGCTATCGTATTCGGCGGAAGAAGAGCTAAAACTGCTCCACTCGTATATCAGGCAAGAGATTGGCAGCATGGTGTATTTATCGGTGCAACCATGGCTTCTGAAACAACTGCAGCCGCTGCTGGTGCAGTAGGTGTTGTTCGTCGTGACCCAATGGCTATGAAACCATTCGTTGGCTATAATATGACTGACTACTTCGCACACTGGCTCGAAATGGGCGAAAAGATGGACGCTGACAAAGCTCCGAAAATCTTCCATGTTAACTGGTTCAGACAGGACGAAGATGGCAACTTCATGTGGCCTGGATTTGGCGATAATATGCGTGTTCTTCTCTGGATACTCGACAGATGTGAAGGCAAAGCTGATGCTGTTGACAGCCCAATCGGTTACTTGCCTACTGATATCGACACAACAGACCTTGATATCAGCGAAGATGTTTTGAAAGAATTATTAAGTGTTGATAAAGAAGTATGGCTCGAAGATGTTAAAGACCAGAAAGAATATTTTGCTCAGTTCGGCGACAGATTACCACAGGCAATTAAAGACGAATTAAACAAATTAGAAGCAAACTTAAAATAATAATTCTAAAAAGGGCATTTCAACAGAAATGCCCTTTTTGTAAGAGGTTTTAAAATGGATAAAAAGTTCATGAAAGAGGCTTTGAAACAAGCAAAAAAAGCATACCAGCTTGGCGAAGTTCCAATAGGTGCTGTAATTGTCAAGGACAACAAAATAATTGCGAGAGCTTACAACAAACGCGAAATTTTGATGTCTGCGCACGCTCATGCAGAAATGCTCGCAATCCAAAAAGCCTGCAAAAAGGAAAATAACTGGCGACTTTCGGGGTGTACACTCTATGTAACGCTCGAGCCGTGTCCTATGTGTGCGGGAGCCATCATAAATTCAAGGATTGACAGAATTGTGTACGGTGCTGAAAATCCTCAAAGCGGTGCGTGCGGAACTAAAATTTCACTTCCGCAAATGTCACTTTTAAATCACACTCCCGAAATTTCAGGCGGTGTTATGCAGGAAGAATGTGCGTCTTTAATGAACGAATTTTTTAAAGCCGTTAGAAAAAGGGGGCAAAAGTAACAAAGATGTCCAAAACATTTAAATCAAATTTCTTTTTATTCTTAGCGGCAATTATATGGGGTTTTGCATTTGTTGCACAATGTAATCTGGGAAATTTAGGCTCTAACACCTTTTTAGCATCGCGTTCGTTCTTAGCAACACTCACAATGATACCCATAATATTGATTTTTGAAAGAGAAAAGTTAACATTAGAAAAAATTGTCCCAATTTTAAAATACGGCGCGATTACAGGTACTATCCTGTTTATTGCATCTATTCTACAGCAAATCGGCATCGACCTTAACCAAAGTGCGGGAAAAGCAGGATTTATAACAAGTCTTTATTCAATTATAGTTCCTATTCTGGCATTTATTTTATTTAAAAAGAAATCAAATATTTTAATATGGTCAGGTGCGATAATTTCTGTTATTGGACTTTATCTGCTCAGTATGCCAAATGGGTTTACTTCCATCGAAAAAGGCGATATATTCATTCTTATCGGTGCATTTTTCTGGGCATTTCACATTCTTTCGATAGATAAGTTTGTAGGAAGGGTAAGCCCTATTAAATACAGTATGGTTCAGTTTTTTACCTGCGGAGTGCTTGCAACGATTTTCGCACTTATATTTGAAGATATTTCATTTACCTACATACAAAATGCATGGGGTTCAATAGTTTACTGCGGTGTTATGTCATCAGGTGTTGCATACACCTCTCAAATTATAGGGCAAAGGACGCAAATCCTACTGTCGCACCAATCATTTTATCTACCGAGTCCATTTTCAGTGCAATAGGCGGTATGCTTTTCTTAAACGAAACAATGCCTTTTAAGGGATATATAGGTTGCGTTCTGATGTTTGCAGGTGTTGTAATATCCCAACTTAAGATAAATAAAAAAGAGACTGTTTAAGTCTCTTTTTTATTTGTTTAAAAGCTTTTCGAGTGTGGTTTCGGCAGTTTCGCCTGTTTGAACATTCTTCATGACAACTGTCTGTTCTGTTGCCCAGATAAGCGTTGATATTCCTTTCAATAAGCAATATTCTTCTGCTTCGGTCATGCTTCCGCCTGATACATAGCCTTCTGTTTTTAAACCCTGTCTGCGAAGCCCGAATGCTACCTGATATGAAAGCTCTGGGAAATCCGACGCAACCAATACAACAGGAACCGGGTCTTTAAGTTCAACATTTCCCTTTTTGAATTCTGTAAGCAAGTCCATATCAATATTAAGCTCAACTTTATCGTCTTTTCTTCCGCCGTCAAGCAATATTTTATCCTTTGAGATGCAAAAGAATTGCAAATCTTCATATTTTGAATTCCCAGTCGCGTCAGCTTTTACATAATCCGAAAGTCCATATCCGTCAAGCATATCGCAAACGCAATCTATCATATCCAAAGCGTCACTTTCTTCATCTAAACTGCTTGCTTTTCCATGCCCGACCTTTAGTTCAAATCCGTCAATTTCTAATGCGAGCATCATATTTACTGCAACCGCCATAAGTTCAACATCCGCAAGATTGTTTTTTTCTCCGTCTAAAACAGCTGTAAGTCTGCCGTTTTCTCTCACAAAATACCGAAACGGTTTCAGTTCATCTTTTGGTAACTCTCCGCCCAAAAGTTCAACTTCTTCATAAGTAAAAGAATTTAAAACATCTGAAATTATTGAATACATCTCATTTTTAAGTGCTGTATCCGCTTTAGTTTTATAACTCATAAATATCCTCCTTAATCAAGCCATGTTTTTATAATTTCTCGGGCAATAGGTGCAGCCGCAGAACCGCCTCCGCTACCGCCGTGTTCAAGCACAACCGCTACTGCGATAGTTGGATTTTCGGCAGGTGCAAATGCTATAAACCACGAATGGTCTTTTGTGTTTTCGCCTGTTTCTGCTGTTCCGCTTTTGCCCGCAACAGTAACACCGTTTATTTTAGCATTCGTTCCTGTTCCGCTTTTTACGACCTCTATCATATAGTCTTTAAGTTCTGATGCCGTGGAAGTTTTTATAACTCTTTTTAATATAGTACTCTTTCCCGAAAAAGTTACAAGCCCGTTACTGCCAACAGATTTTTCAACTAAGTATGGTTGCATCATAACTCCGTCGTTTGCTATTGCACCGCACACCATCGCCATGTGTAGCGGGGTTGTTAAAATTCTGCCCTGGCCTATTGATACTGACGCTCTTTCTGTTCGGCTCATTTTTTCATCATGTCCGAATTTTGGTGTTTCTGTACTTAATTCAAACGCAACTTTTGTATCAAACATAAACTTCTCTGCATAGTCTGTCATAACCTTTGTACCAAGCATATCCGAAAGTCTTATGAATGCTACATTACTTGACACCGCAAAGCCTTTCTTTAAGTCGATTTCACCATACGCTTTGCCTTTTGCATTTTTAAAGGTTTTGCCGTCTATTTCTATCTCGCCCTCGTCATCAAACACACCAAAATCAATGTTGTTTTCTATTGCGGCTGATGTCCATATTGTTTTCATAACCGAGCCCGGTGTATATAGTCCGCTTGTCGCACGCTGCAGGAATGGTGCGTCCTTATTTGCTGTAAGGCTTTCCCACTGCTCGCTCAAAATCTCATCTGACGGATTGAAATTTGGATAGCTGTACATACAAAGCACTTCGCCTGTATTTGGTTCTAACGCGACAACCGCACCAATATTTTGCCAAGCAAGTCCT
>JAFWXG010000039.1 GCA_017523005.1 Clostridia bacterium | reverse complement strand
GGGTTTTTGTCTTCTTTGATAATAACTGCTGCGTTTTCGTCAAATTTTATATAAGAGCCATCAGCTCTGCGTACGCCTTTTACAGAACGAACGATAACGGCTTTAACAACATCGCCTTTTTTGACAACTCCGCCGGGTGTTGCTTTTTTAACTGAAGCAACTACAACATCGCCAACATTTGCATAGCGTCTTCTTGTACCACCAAGAACACGGATACACATAATTTCTTTGGCACCGGTGTTGTCAGCAACCTTTAACAGTGTTTGCTGTTGTACCATGGTTATTAACTCCTTCCTGCCAGTTCAATTACTGTGCTTTTTCAACGATTTCTACAAGACGCCATCTCTTATCTTTAGAAAGTGGTCTTGTTTCCATAACTTTAACTACATCACCGATTGCACAAATGTTTTCTTCATCATGTGCTTTCAGTTTGTAAGTTCTTTTAACAATTTTGCTATATAAAGGATGTTTTACGTTGTCAACAATAGCAACAACGATTGTTTTATCCATTTTGTTGCTTACAACCTTACCAACTCTTGTCTTTCTGAATGCTCGATTAGACAATTTGAAGTCCTCCTTTCTCATATTTAAAGCTTTTTGAATATTTTTTTAATTTTTACTCAGCCTGCTTCAATTCCAATTCACGCATTACAGTTTTAACACGCGCGATGGACTTCTTCACTTCCACGATTTTCATCGGGTTGTCGAGCTGGCTTGTCGCATGCTGAAATCTTAAGTTAAACAGTTCAGCTTTTAAGTCTTTCAGCTTCGCTTCTAATTCTTCGTAAGAAAAATCTCTAACTTCATTTATTTTCATTCTGCGTCAGCCTCCGTTTCTGCAATCTCTTTTGCAACAATCTTGCATTTTACGGGCAACTTGTGAATAGCTAAGCGAAGTGCTTCGCGTGCAACTTCTTCTGCAACGCCGCCAACTTCAAACATAACTCTGCCGGGTTTTACTACTGCTACCCAGTATTCCGGTGAACCTTTACCGGAACCCATACGAGTTTCAGCAGGTTTTGATGTTACCGGCTTATCCGGGAAAATCTTAATCCAAACCTTACCGCCTCTTTTGGTATATCTGGTCATAGCAATACGGGCAGCTTCAATCTGGTTGCTTGTGATCCAGCCTGGCTCTAAAGCCTGAATACCAAAATCACCATAGCTTACCTTGTTGCCTCTTAATGCTTTACCGGTCATACGACCTCTCATAACTTTTCTGTATTTAACTCTTTTAGGTAATAACATTATTTTTCCTCCCCTTTCTTAGCAGTATTTTTGCCGGGAAGAACTTCACCTTTGTAAATCCATGTTTTAACACCGATTTTACCGAATGTGGTATCTGCTTCTGCGAAGCCGTAGTCGATATCAGCGCGGATTGTCTGCAACGGAATAGTACCTTCATGATACTGTTCGCTTCTTGCGATTTCTGCACCGCCCAAACGACCTGATACTAAAGTTTTGATACCCATAGCACCAGCTTTGGTTGTACGAGCCATTGCCTGCTTCATTGCACGACGGAAAGAAATTCTCTTTTCGAGCTGTGCAGCGATGTTTTCAGCAACTAACTGTGCGCACAAATCAACCTGTTTGATTTCAACAACATCGATAGAAACGGCTTTACCGGTCATCTTTGTGAGTTCTGCTTTTGTTTTTTCAATGCCTTCGCCTTTTTTGCCAATGATGAATGCAGGTCTTGCTGCATAAATCTTAACTTTAACTTTGCCTGAAGGCTTTTCAATTTCTATTTTTGCAACGCCAGCGTCGTAGTGAGCTTTTTTCAAGAATTTTCTGATATTATAGTCTTCTACGAGGCTGTCGCCAAAGTTCTTGGAATCTGCGTACCACTTGGAATCCCAGTCTTTAATTACGCCGACTCTGAGTCCATGCGGATGTACTTTCTGACCCATGACTTTACCTCCTTAGTCTTCAACTTTTTCTTTGAGAACGATTGTAATGTGGCTTGTTCTCTTTTTAATTCTGAATGCTCTGCCCTGTGCTCTCGGCATAATTCTCTTTAAAATCGGGCCGGGATTTGCATAGGTTTCCGCAACATACAATTTTTCCAAATCCATATTGTGATTTGTTGTTGCATTTGCGATTGCAGAATTTAACAACTTTATAAGGTATTCAGATGCAGCTTTAGGTGTGTTCTTCAAAATTGCAAGAGCTTCACCAACTGACTTATTTCTGATTAAATCAATCACGATTTTCACTTTTCTAGGTGAAATGCGTGCATAACGAAGGATTGCTTTTGCTTCCATGTTATGCCAACCTCCTTCCTGAACGGTTAAATTTTTAACTATTGATTATCTTACACCGCTTGTTTTTGCTCCTGCGTGACCTTTATAGGTTCTTGTTGGTGCAAATTCGCCAAGCTTGTGTCCAACCATATCTTCAGTAATATATACAGGCACATGTTTTCTGCCGTCATGAACTGCGATTGTGTGACCAACCATTTCCGGGAAGATTGTTGAGCTTCTTGACCATGTCTTCAAAACTCTTTTTTCTCCGGCTTCGTTCATTTCTATTGTTCTTTTCAACAATTTGGCTTCCACATAAGGACCTTTTTTAACTGATCTACTCATAGGGTTACCTCCATTTCTGCGTTACGCCGCGATATTATTTCGCGTTGCGTCTTTTAACGATAAACATATCGGATTTTTTGTTCTTCTGTCTGGTTTTGTAACCGAGAGCCGGTTTACCCCAAGGTGTAACAGGGCTTGGACGGCCGATCGGGGATTTACCTTCACCACCACCGTGAGGATGGTCGCATGGGTTCATTACAACACCACGAACGGTAGGACGGAAGCCCATGTGGCGTTTTCTGCCCGCTTTACCGATAGAAATGTTTTCATGTTCTGTGTTACCAACCTGACCGATTGTTGCCATACATTCAAGGCTAATCATTCTAACTTCGCCTGAAGGCAAACGAACCTGAGAATATTTATCCTCTTTAGCCATGAGCTGTGCTGAGTTACCTGCTGCACGAACTAACTGACCGCCTCTGCCAGGCTGTAATTCAATGTTATGAATTAAAGTACCAACCGGGATGTTTTTAATTTTAAGTGCATTACCTGGTTTAATGTCAGCGTTTTCGCCGGACATTACCTTGTAGCCGACTTTTAAGCCAACAGGTGCCAAGATATATGCTTTTTCACCGTCTTCATACTGAATTAAAGCGATGTTAGCACTTCTGTTAGGATCGTACTCGATTGCCAATACGGTTGCGGGTACATCAATCTTTCTGCGCTTGAAATCGATAATTCTGTATTTTCTCTTAACGCCGCCGCCTCTGTGACGAACGGTAATTCTGCCGTATGAGTTTCTACCAGCATTCGATTTTAAGGTTTCCAACAAGCTCTTTTCTGGAGTCTTTTTGGTAATTTCATCGAAAGCTGAAACGGTCATCTGTCTTCTAGCCGGTGAAGTCGGTTTGTAATTTTTAATTGCCATTTATATCACTCCTTCACTTTCGATTAAGCCATGCCGTCGAAGAATTCGATGGTCTTACTGTCTGCTTTCAATGTAACAACTGCCTTTTTCCAGTCAGGTCTTTTACCAACATGAACGCCCATGCGTTTGGTTTTACCCAAGCAGTTAATGGTGTTAACTTTAGCAACCTGAACCTTGAAAATTTGTTCAACTGCGATTTTTACATCTACCTTTGTAGCAGAAGCTGCTACTTCAAAGGTGTACTTTTTGTTCGCAATGTCTTCCATGGTTGTTTCGGAAATGATAGGCTTTCTGATAATATCATGAAGATTCATTATGCGTACACCTCCTCTAATTTTTCAACCGCATCTTTTGCGATGATGAGTTTGTCGTATTTGAGAAGCTCGTAAACATTAAGAGCACCTACGAAAGAGGTTGCAACACCCTGAATGTTGTTTGCAGATTTAACCATTTTTTCATCTGCCTGAGCTGTTACGATAATTGCTTTGCTTGCTTCAAAAGCTTTGAGCATAGCAACAACTGATTTTGTTTTAATTTCAGCAAGTTCTAAAGAATCAACTACTGCAATATTACCTTCCTGAACCTTAGAGGTTAAAGCTGATTTAAGTGCGAGCTGTTTCATCTTTTTGTTTACTGCATAGCGGTAATCTCTTGGTTTTGGACCTAATGCGATACCACCATGAATCCACTGTGGAGAACGGATAGAGCCTTGTCTTGCTCTGCCTGTACCCTTCTGACGCCAAGGTTTGATACCGCCTCCGCGAACTTCTGCACGAGTTTTAGTGCTCTGTGTGCCCTGTCTCTGATTTGCTAAATAGTTTTTAACAACTTCATATACAGCGGCTTTGTTAACTTCAACACCAAAAATGCTGTCTTTAAGTTCTACGGTTCCGATTTCCTTACCGTCCATATTATATAAAGCTACATTAGCCACGATAAACTTCCTCCTTTCTTAAAGCCTTACGCTTTAACTGCGTCTTTCACTATTACTAATCCACCTTTAGGTCCCGGAATAGCACCGCGAACCAAAAGCAAGTTCTTTTCAACATCAACGGAAACTACATCAAGATTCTGAATGGTTACAGTATCTACACCCATGTGACCTGGCAATTTCTTACCTTTAAATACACGAGACGGGCTTGAGCAAGCACCCATTGAACCTGCATGTCTGTGAACAGGACCTGTACCATGAGTTTCTTTAAGTCTTGAGAAGTTGTGGCGTTTGATTGCGCCAGCGTATCCCTTACCCTTACTGGTACCTGTTACATCAATTTTGTCTCCGGCTGCGAAAACATCGGCTTTGATTTCATCGCCTACATTCATTTCTGCAGCATTTTCTAATTTGAATTCTCTTAAAAATCTTTTTGCGGAAACGCCTGCCTTTTTGAAGTGACCTTCTTCAGGCTTGTTGGTATGCTTTTCGGTTTTATCCATAAAGCCAACCTGAACAGCGTCATATCCGTCATTATCTGTTGTCTTCTTTTGTGTGACAACACACGGACCAGCTTCGATTACTGTTACAGGAACAATTTTTCCTGCTTCATCGAAAAGCTGTGTCATACCAAGCTTTGTGCCAAGTATTGCTTTTTTCATTGTTTTTCCTCCTTATTGGTTATTGGTTCCCCGGTATCGGGAACTTGACCCACTACCTAATCCGGTTAGATGACCTTAATTTCAACATTTATTCCGGCAGGTAAATCAAGTTTGCCTAATGCTTCAGTTGTCTTCGGCTTTGGCGAGATTACATCAATCAAACGCTTATGTGTACGCATTTCAAACTGTTCTCTGGAATCTTTATACTTATGAACAGCTCTTAAGATTGTGATGATTTCTTTTTTGGTAGGTAACGGAATAGGTCCTGAAACTGTAGAGCCTGTTCTTTCTACTGCTTCAACAATTTTTTCAGCAGACTGATCTACCAATGCGTGATCATAACCTTTGATTTTGATTCTGATTTTTGATGCCATAAATTGCTCCTCCTTCTTTTTAAATTTTTGCAACACACCCGGGTGTTCCACCCCTCCACATTCTGGTAAGGCATACTGCAACTCATATATAATACAATACTTTTAAATAAATGTCAATAG
>JAFWXG010000038.1 GCA_017523005.1 Clostridia bacterium | reverse complement strand
TATTAAAACAAACTTCAAGTATTTCTAATGCACCGCTTCTACATTTCAATGTAATATCATAATGTCTCATAGTTACCTCATTTATTAAACAGTTTTATTTCTTTTTCTGTCATTCTGCTAACTCCCATTTCTCTTTATCATCACAGTTTATGCCTTTGTCTAGTAAACGGCATTCCAATTCATCCCCGATAAAATAATGATGTTTGCAATTCTCGCAACACTTCATTTTCTCTATCTGTGTTTGAAGTTTATTAAGTTCTTCATCTTTTTCTGTTTCTCCTAACTGATAATAACCTGTTTCACACTTGATACAATTTTTACACTGTTCACAAGGTTCATCCCCATTTCCGCCGAATCCGAGGCATAATTCCCCGCATTTCTGAGCTTTTTCACAATCTACATATTCTGAAGGTGACAGTTCCATAATTTCAGATTCTTTCGGCGGTTCTAATTTGAAATCTAAAACATTTTCTTTCCAGATACACCGTCCGTCAGATGTCATAAATCCGATTGCTGGGTCATAAACACCTTTAATTAGAGTATTGTCTTTTAGTGAGATTATTACACGACAAGTTTCATTTGGAAGTTTCATGTTCAATCTCCTTATTTGCTTTTAATTCTTCTTCATCAAGTTCAATGAACATCTTCCAAGTTTTTACTATTCCTCTCACTCCACCAACAACGAAACTTATCGGCATAGTAATAAAATAAACAGGAAAGGCAATACATTTAGCAAGAATGATTTTTGTTTTTGTTGTCATTTTATACCTCGCTTAGAAAGCTCTTCTGAAAATGGAATCATCAGCGGGCTTCCATTCTTTGTAATTTACCCATTTTCTTTGTATTATCGGGAATCTATCGGCTACTATAATTTCAACATCTATAAAATAATATAAACGATTATGAATAAGATTCTTGATTTTTCCGCTATGGTGCATAAAGTCACGAGCAAACCTGTTCCAAGTATCTAAATCTTCTTTATCTTTGATTGATAATGAAACGCCATCGACATAGTTTAGAGTTCCATTTGCAAGAAAAAGATAACCTGCAAACTCTTTGACATTGCCATAAACTATTACATTTTCTATATTCGGATAATGTTCTTTATAATACTTTGCCAGAGCATCCACATTACAGAATTCAAAAGGTTCTCCACCTGTAAGGAACAGTGTTTCACAGTCCTTTAATTCATTTTCCGTAACAAGTGGAATATCATCTAAAGAGTAACATTTATTGCAGCAATTAGGGCAATGTCTTGAACAGAGATTTGTTACCATAAGGTGTATTTTCTTTGATGTTTCTTCTGTTTTTTCGTTTAAGATACTCATTATTTTACCTCATTCAGAAAGGCTTGTGCTAAATCCATGCTGTCTTTAATTTGTATGTTATTTTCATAATCAACTCTGTCTTGTATTATGTAATACAAATCGCGAATAATATTTTCTGCTTTATTGAGTTTTTCCTTTACGAATGAATCAAGTTTTACAGGCTGTAGAAACTTAGTGTAAAAGAAGCCGGAAAAACCTTCAAGAAATACAACTTCTATACCAGCCTCACATTTGAAACTGTCGGTACGGCAAGTCCAGACCTTGCCTAAATTCTTTCCTTTTGATTCTAGGCAAGTGTGCATTACAACCTTGTCGCCTTTTTTCAGTTTTATTTCGCTCATATTTCCTCACTTTTTCAGTTGTAAAGGATTACTTAACAACTGACTTTTACTTGATTGAATTAAGAAAATCCACGGTATTCTTTAAAATATCTTTTACTTCATCAGAATAGCCGAATCTGCTTTGATTGATTTCGATTGACCTGTAGATATTGCCGTCTGCATGGCGTTCTGAACTTGCTTTCCAATCGCAGAGCATTTCCAAAAGGTCAAGCAATGTCATGTCTTTTATGCCTTTTGCGAAATGTTCCGGATGGTGTCTGTTATTCTTGTAGTGAATATCAAGAGCAGGTTTTAGCCCGGCAAGAAAACTTTTGTATTCCTCGCTTCCATAGGTACAATGCTTCAATTTTGGAGTGTATTCATCAAACATCGCTTTTTCGGTTTTGTCATGGATTTTGTCAAAATCATGCAGCTTTGCTTTTCTTGTAAGTTCTTTCTTGCAGATAGCAAGATAATGAGCAACGCGCTTAATATGTTTTCTTGTGTCCTTTTTGCTGTCGTATTTATTCATAGCTTTTATCTCCTTTTACTTTCTAAGATGTCACACTTTCAATGACTATTTTTCTGAATCTTCAAGAAATTTCACGGAATCAGCTTTTATTGCTTCAATACCGATTTCGTGAATACGAGTTTCGACATAGGCATTAAATTCTGCTTTTGCTTTTGTAACAACGCCGTCCATATCCTCTTTAAAGCAATCCTTGATGTATGACATATTAGAGTTCATGTTATTCTTTACCCTGTTGATAAGGGTAGCTAGATTTTCGGCATTAGATTTATTCATTCTGCCTGTACTAAGTAAACTATCAAGAAGTTTTGCAATTTCCGAAAAATCTTCCTTAATATCATTGAAGTGTTGGTCAACTTCCCTGTCGTAAACTTTTATCATTTCAGTCGCTTTTGGTTCTGACATACACTTACGCTCAACTTCTTTAATTGTACAAGGTACACCGTTAGTGTTACCGCTTGTGAGAAATTCTGCCCACTGAATAGGTGACATTTCAACTTCGATGATTTTATTATGCGGACAATACCAGTTATGGTTAATTTCACGATTTTCAACGGCTCTGTGAATTCGAAGTCGTATTGGTGTGGTTGTCTTTACTTCCGTACCAAACAAACTCTGTGGAGTTGAACAACACACTTTGCTCCAAGAAACCATGCCCATATAATCTTCTGATTTTTCATTTTCAAACATAATTTTCACTCCTTGTTTAAGACAGTTCTCACTTCGTTTCTTCCTCTATTGGCTTAATTTCAAAACAGTCTTTCAGCTCTTTCAATTCATTGATTAAACAATCAATGCTGTCCTTCATATTTTGTTTGCACTCTTCTTCGGTCGCTCCGTAACAAACAATCCTTATTGGTAAGAATGTTGTTAAAAATGGCAATTCACTAATATCAACATCAGATTCATAAGTAAGTTCGCAGCTTGAACTTCGTCTTTTACAGTCATTAGAAAAAGTTGCATAACGCTTCATTTTTTATCTCCTCTTCCCTCGGCTCTCGCAAGGTTCTTCTGGAAGCACTTTTGCAGGGCTTCTTCAATGTCGATAGTTGGCTCGTTTGCGCAGATAATCAGAATACAGGCGATTACATCTGCAAGCTCGGATTCAAAGTTTTCCTGTAATTCGATTATGTTTCTTTCATATTCGCAGTTATCATTGATTGCAGAATCAAGTGTATTGTAGGCTTCTGTTGCTTCTACAACTTCACTAGCACAATGTTTGAGCATTGCCATTGTATCAGTATCAACATTTGCACCATTCGTTTTCCGAACATAAGCGACATTACGCATTTTGTAGGCTAAATCGTTTAAATCAATCATCTTCCATTTTCTCCCTTTTTACATTCAGAATAAAAAGCACGACAAGCAGAATGATAACAATTCCCAAAGGAATTAAACTTGGCAGGAATACTACAAGCCAGCTCCACTTTATAACCTTGCAAAGTTTCAGCACGATAAAGATAAGCTGCAATACTTCCAAAAAGGTTAGACCGCCTTTTGCTTTATTATTTTCCATACTTACAACACTCCTTGCTTTTCGCGAAATTCTGTTATCTGGTCACTTGTGCATTTTAGAAGCGGCTTCCATGCAATGACTTTCTTCTGTGTGTTTGAGTTTCTGAAATCTTCCTTTTGCAGATACATTGAATGGTCAAAAAAGAAGAATCCGTTTTGATACTGTCCCCTATGATAGTTGTAGCCGCCGCATATATTGTCATTCCAGAGAATACCCATTACATCATAGAAAAGACCGTCAGACGGCGGTAAAGCGTCTTTTACGCTTCTATAGCCTTGTTTGTTATCTTCAACAATTTGCTTTAGCTTTTTGTTTTCAAGTTCAAGGTTATCAACATCGGTTGAGGTCATTTCCAATTTGAGGTATTTTCTGCCGATTTTGGCGTATAAATCACC
>JAFWXG010000004.1 GCA_017523005.1 Clostridia bacterium | reverse complement strand
CTAATGAAGAAAACAGACGGAGTTTTAAAATCAAAGTTTTTAAAACTGTTTGGTGTTGGAGAGTCAATGGCTGCCGAAAAAATCAAAGACTTAATTGATAACCAGACTAACCCCACAATCGCACCTTACGCAAAAGATACCGAGTCTTTATTCCGTATTACAGCAAAAGCCAAAGATGAGAAAGAGGCGGAAAGCTTACTTCAAAAAACAGAAGAGCAGATAAGAGAAGTGTTTGGCGCAGATTTGTATGGCACAGACGATGATACATTAGAAAATGTAACAGTTGATTTGCTCATTAAAAATAATTTGAAAATTGCAACTGCCGAGTCATGTACTGCAGGACTTATTGCATCTAAAATAGGGAGTGTGTCAGGTGCTTCTGCAATATTAGACCAATCTTTTATAACCTATGCAAACAGTGCCAAAATGAAATTGGTGGGCGTAAAAGAACAAACTCTAAAAAAATACGGTGCTGTGAGTGAAGAAACTGCTATGGAAATGGCAAGGGGTGTAAGAGAGGTATCAAATGCAGATATCGGTGTCTCTGCAACAGGTATTGCAGGTCCTGACGGCGGAACAGATGAAAAACCTGTTGGTCTTGTTTATGTGGGACTTTCTACAGCAGACAAAGATGAAGTATATAAATTGAACCTAAACTATGACCGTAATAAAAACAGAGAAATGACAGCAAAACACGCACTTAATTTTGTAAGAAAATATATTTTAGAAAAGGAGAACACAAAATGATTACTATTACAATGGAAAACGGCAAACAGATGGAGATTGAGCTTTATCCTGAAATTGCTCCAAAAACAGTAGAAAACTTTGAAAAGCTTGTAAAAGAGGGATTTTATGATGGGCTTTGCTTTCATCGTGTAATTCCAGGCTTTATGATACAGGGCGGATGTCCGTTAGGAAACGGAATGGGCGGTCCGGGATATCAGATTAAAGGCGAATTTTTGGCAAACGGCTTTAAAAATGACTTAAAGCATACAAGAGGTGTGTTGTCAATGGCTCGTGCTATGGACCCTAATTCAGCAGGTTCTCAGTTCTTTATTATGCACGAAGATGCACCGCATTTAGACGGTCAGTATGCCGCATTCGGCAAGGTTGTAAAGGGGATTGAAGTAGTTGATGAAATTGCGTCTGTTGCAACAGATTTTTCAGATAAACCCAAAACCCCGCAAATCATTAAATCAATTACAATAGACTAAAAGACTGCTTATGCAGTCTTTTTTGTTTCCAAAATTAAATATTTTGCATAAAATGTAAGGAGCAGACGGTTAATTGTTTGGAGGTTATTTAAGTGGCAGAAATTTTGGTATGCGGTGGGGACTTAAGACAGGTAGCAACCGCAAATTCTTTGGTAAAAAAAGGACATAGCGTATATACCTATCTTGTAAACCCTGTTTCGCTTTTGTCTGAAAAATGTGTAATATGTACTAACCCTAAGGCTTTTTCGGGAGAGATTGTTATTTTACCCTTGCCATGCTCTTTCGATGATATTCACCTTAATTCTTCGAGTGAAAATTCACCTGAAATAGAGAGTATTTTTATGGCGGTAAAAAGTACAGCCAAGGTCTATGGCGGAAAGCTGACGCCTTATATAAAGGGTCTTGCCGACAGACGAGGAGTTAAAATATCTGATTATCTTGAAAATGAAATCTTTAGTATAAAAAATGCAAAGCTTACGGCAGAGGGAGCAGTACAGATTGCTATGGAGAACATGAAAAGTTCCATTTCAGGAATGAATGCGTTAGTAATCGGGTTTGGAAGAATAGGAAAACTTTTGTGTAGATTGCTGTGGGGGATGGGTGTTAATGTTACGGTTTGTGCGAGAAGATTAGAAACACTTGCATGGGCAGAGGTCTTAGGTTATAAAACATCTAATATATCGCTTATGAATTATTCGTTAAAAAACTCGGACCTTATATTTAATACTGTACCCGCGAGAATAATAGATAAAACTAAAATTCCGGCTGATAGTCTTTATGTTGAGCTTGCTTCTAAACCCTACGGGGCGGATGTAGAATTTGCTTTATCAAATATTTCTTTTGGAATAATAGGCTCATGGGTACAGGGAACGACAATCCACTCATTTTGATTAAGATACATTCTTTTATGTACCTTGTAATTTATTGTTTTAGACTTATTTTGAACAAGTGAACCTGTATATGTTTTGTTGGTAAGTATTCGCTTGATTGTAACATCGTTCCACTTCGTTGATTTT
>JAFWXG010000037.1 GCA_017523005.1 Clostridia bacterium | reverse complement strand
TTGTATCTACAAAATCATACTTTAAATTTTCAAGTTTTTGTTCAGTGGGTAAATTTTTATATTTCATTATAAACTCGAAGAAAATACGAAGGTCGAGTGCGTATTCTTTTACAGTACTCAATGATTTACCTTTTATTGATTGCATATACATCAAAAATTCCCTGTAGACAAAAGGTTGTTCGCTGATTAAGAATTCCATTATTTACTCCCCTTAATTATACAAAATCTTTATTTTGTATAATTATATCATAAATTTTCCAGCTTGTCAAGTATCACTTCCCTTTAATATTTTCTTTAAAATATTATATTTAAATACATATTATTCAATCTAACAATTACCTTACTTTTTCCTTATTGCTTTTAATATTTTATAAGTTTAGTGTTCGTCTAATATTTAAATTTAAAAAATTTTCATAATTTAAAATTTTCTTCATTTTAAACAAATTCCCTCTCTGTACAATCTTTTAAAAATTTTTAAAACGACCTTACCTATGTTTTTAAAAAAATTAAAAGATTTTATTTTTATAAAATTAAGTAAATTTAACAAAAACTAATCTTAAATCAATAAATATAATTATATTAAATAAAATATTAAGATTGAATTAAAACCAATTATAATACGCATATTTTATTGCACTGCTCTCTCTATGATTAACAAAATAATTTAATGATGAATTTATATATTACTTTTAGATTTTACATAATTAAAAATAAAAATATTTTACTTTTAACTATATTGAAATGTTTAATAAAGTGTGATAAAATTATTTAGAGGTGTATTATATGAAATATAATTATATTGACATAAGAAGACAATTACATGAAAACCCCGAATTGTCCTGGGCAGAATTTGATACTTCAAAAAAAATTTCATCTATATTAAATGATTTATCAATAAAAACATATACAAATATCGCTAAAACAGGCGTTGTAGGTATTTTGAATAACAATTCAAGCGATAAATGTATTGTCGTACGCGCAGATATGGATGCCCTACCCCTTTACGAAAAAAATAATGTATCATATAAATCCAAAAATGATGGTGTTATGCACGCCTGCGGACACGATGTTCATGTTGCTACAGTATTGATGGCAGCTGACTTATTATCATCTCAAAAAGAAAAAATCAACGGTACTGTAAAGTTTGTGTTCCAGCCCGCTGAAGAAACCACAGGTGGTGCCTTACCAATGATTGATGAGGGTGTTTTGGAAAATCCTAAAGCATCTGCTTGTGTAGGATTTCATGTGCGCCCAGAACTTGAAACGGGAAAAATAATTTCTTCCTCTGGTAAAATAATGGCATCTCCCGATTCTTTTTCTATTGAACTGTCAGGAAAAGGTGGACATTGTGCTACACCTGAGCAAAATGATAATTTAATTTTGGCTTTATCAAAACTTATAAACGAAATCTCTTTAATATCATATCCAGACTCTGTTGTTTCTGTTTGCACTGTAAACGCAGGAACTGTATATAACATTATGCCATCGTCTGTTAGTTTAAGCGGAAGTTTCCGTACATTTGAAGAAGAAAGCAGAAATAAAATTGCTGAGGATATAAAAAAATGTGCAAAAAAAGTCGCTCAAGAATTTAAAATCAAAGAAGATACACTAATAGAATTTTTATATCCACCTCTTAAAAATGATAAAAAATTAACCGAAATATTACAAAAATCAGCCTCAAATCTTTTAGGCGAAAATAATGTGATAACAGAATTTAATCCATCTTATCTTGGAGAAGATTTTGCATATTTCGGGCAATATTTACCATCGACATACTTCTTTTTAGGCGCTAAAATGGAAAACAGAATAACATCATTACATTCTGATGATTTTGATGTAGACGAAAGGTGTATTGAAATTGGCGCTAAATGCATTGCACAGTTTGTTATAGATTATTTAAATAATGAAAACTGATTTATCTAAACGATAAATCAGTTTTTTACATTATATAATCATAAAGTTTTATAAAATAGTCAAACAGATTAGGAACATAAAGTTTTTCACATGATTCGGTTGTATACAAATTTAATGTTTTAACTATTCTATTGTTGACATACACATCTACATATCCTACTACTTGATTTTCTCCTACAGGTGCTTCGGTTTCATTTTGAAGTGTATACTTTAAATCATACTTAATATTATCATTAAAAGGAATTACAACATCTTCTTTTATTGAGCACTTTACCTTTTCTTTTACGCCATTCTTAACAGAAATAAATTTTACACTGTCCGCCTTTTTCAGAATTGTTTTAGGATGTAGCGATGAAAAACCAAAATCAAGCATTTTGATATGGTCATTCCAATCATCAGGTGCTTTTAATGTTACTGCTATTAACTGTAACCCATCCCTTGACGCCGAAGATACAAGACATCTTCCTGATTTTTTTGTAAATCCCGTTTTTATACCGATACACCCATCATAAATTTTTAATAGTTTGTTGTGGTTTTTTAGTGTGCGATTCCATTCATGTCCTTCCCATGGAATTTGGTATTCTTTAGTAGAAACAATCTTCTTAAATGTTTCATTTTTATATGCATACGCTGTTATTTTTGCCATATCTAAAGCTGTTGTATAATGCCCTTCTTCATCTAATCCGCTTGGATTTTTAAAACTCGAATTTGTTACACCTGCTTTTTGTGCTGTATAATTCATAAGTTTGGCAAACTCTTCACAGCTACCGCTTATGTGTTCAGCTATTGCTATCGCTGCATCATTTCCTGATGAGAGCATTAGTCCATATAGAAGGTCTTGCAATGTTTGTTTCTCCCCTTCTTCAAGCCATACAGAAGAACCTTCAACATCTGCAGCGTATTTACTTACAGTCACAACATCATCAAGTTTTCCATTTTCGATTGCCGTAATTGCAGTAATAATTTTCGTGGTACTTGCCATTGACATAGGCATTTCAGAATTTTTTTCAAATAACACAGTTTTAGTTTCTGGCTCATACAATATAGCTGAATGTGCTGAAATATCTACCGCATAAACAGAAAAAGTTATTATGTATAAACTTAACAACATAAAAACAATTTTTTTCATTTAAATCACCTGTTTAATGGTATTATAAAAACAGGAAATTTATGATAAAAAAATAATGCACATAAAATGTGCATTATTTAAATTTTACTCTAATGTTTCTTTTTTCTTCTTTGGAAGCAATTCTGCAATTTTATTAACCATTCCAGGAACATAATCAATCAGTTTTGAGATTGCGTCAGATTCTGTTACAGTTAAGAGCTTTATTTGCTCTGAATTAGAAACCAAAAACGCAACAGGATTGATAGAAACACCCGCACCTACCCCACCAGCAAAGGGATTGGCAGCATCTTGCTGCTTAGCAGAAAATTCGCTTCCGCCCGCCGCAAGACCAAAACTTACTTTAGATACAGGAATAACTACAGTTCCGTCATCTGTTGTAATGGGGTCGCCTACGATAGTATTTACATCTACCATTTGTTTTAAGTTTTCCATTGTTGTAATCATCATGCTTTCAAAAGGATGCTGAGCCATTTTTAAACACCGTCTTTCTTTATATTATTTATGATTTTATTAAATACATTTCTTTCTTTAAAAAAGAGTTTTATTAACCAATACAATGTAATGTTAAACTTTATACTGGATGAAAAGTGTATGCATTTATTTTCAAAATCGGGAGTAATTTCTATCTCTTTCTTTTTAATGCGGAAATTATCAAAGAAATATCTGTGAAATGGATTAAGAACAGCGTAAACGGCCCCGAAAAAAATTCCGGTCATAGCTGCATCTCCGGTTCCGCAAACAAATTCAAAAACATATTCCTTGATTTTTACAGATTTAAACTCATTTTTAAGTACTGATAAAAGTTCCCTTGAAATTTTAATATATAGAGATATTTTATCTAAAAAATCTTTGTGAGAAGTTTCTTTATCCTCTCCTGGTTCAGCGGTTTTGCTTTTTTGTTTTTCTTCGTTTGAATCAGGATAGGTAAATATATCAAACAAAAGAACTTTCACTCTAAATTTTAACCCCTTATCAAAGCATATATTCACTGATATGGGTAAAAAAGCTATACCAAGAAAAATAATCGCTATAATAAATAACCAAATCATTCTTCTTCTCCCGTTTCATTTTCTGAATTTAAGACTGGTAACTCCCCATCTTCCGAAATAGTTAGTTGCATATTTTCGAGGTCTGGTATATCTTCTAAAGATTTCAAACCAAACAGTTTTAAAAATTCAGGAGTCGTACCGTAAAGTATTGGCATTCCAGGCGCTTCTAATCTCCCCTGCTCTTCAACAATTTCTCTGTCTAAAAGCTTTTTTAAGGGTCCAAAGCTATCAACACCACGGATTTTATCAATTGTACTTCTTGTTACCGGTTGATTGTAAACTATTATTGATAAAACTTCCATCGCAGCTCTTGATAATGGAGTCGGTTTCTTTATACCAGCAAACCTGTTAAGACAATCATAAACATCAGGACTTGTCCCTAACTGATAAAAGTCGCCGTAATGCAATATTCTAAGCCCGTGTGCATTATAATTATACTTATCCATAAAGGAAGACATAATCTTTTTTGTGTCAGATATAGAAATTTGCAATGCTTCGGACAACTTGTCTACAGGAACGCCTTCTCCTGCAATAAACAAAATTGCCTCTATTTCATTTTCAATCTGCTGAATGTTCATTACTCTCCCCTTGTATTTCATTCAATAATATTTGGTTACCTATGTAAGTTAAAGAAAGCGAATCGTTTCTTACCATTTCTAAAACAGCTAAGAATATTGCAACAATTTCACTTCTTGATTCAACCTCTGCAAACAGGTCATTAAACTCAACCTGACCTTTAATGGATAATCTTGATTTAATATCTTTAACTTTCGATTTTACAGATACAGGCTCTCTTCCTACAATTCCTGAAAATAACATTTTAGAAGGCGGAAGAGTCTTTTCGAATCTCTCCATTACCATAGCAAATGCTGCTGTTAATTTATCTATTGGCATTACATCTGCTTCTTTTTTTGTTTTAAATTCATCCAAATCGTTTGGATTTTTAAAATAAATATAGTCACAGATTGCTTTTCTGTCGTCGAAAAACATAGAAACATCTTTGTATTTTTTATACTCTGCAAGGCTTAAAATCAATTCCTGACGAGGGTCTTCCTCTTTTTCCTCTTCATCGTACTGTGGTAATAACAGTCTTGATTTAATATACAAAAGTTTCGCTGCCATCAAAAGAAATTCGCTCTGAATTTCAAGATCTGCTTGTTGCATCTGTTCTAAGTATTCCATGTATTGTGTTGTGATTAACGCGATAGGAATATCATAAATATTAACTTTGTTTTTAGAAATTAAATGAAGTAACAAGTCAAGTGGTCCTTCAAAAATTTCTAATTTAAACAACAAGTTATTCATAGTATAACTCCTGCAATTATATTAAAAAGTAGTTGAAAAATATATGTTAATGCAATATTTAAATATCTTGACAAATTACCAAAATATATTAGTACAAATAATAACAACCCGCCATATCTTTCAAAATTAAGATATTTAATTCTCGTCTGCATTGGTAAAAGTTGTGCTAAAACTTTAGAACCGTCGAGCGGAGGTATTGGAATTAAATTAAAAACTCCAAGACCAATATTTACAGCTGCAAGATTATAAAAGAATAAATATAATATCTGCACATATAATGTGTTTTGGTTGTATAAAAAGCACATAAATATAATAGAAAAAACAGCTAAAATAAAGTTTGATACTACACCTGCAAGACTAACATATACAATGCCCTTTTTTCTGTTTTTAAACATGTATGGATTAACAGGAACAGGTTTTGCCCAACCAATTTTAAAGAAAATTAAGCAAATTACACCCACAAAATCCAAATGCCTTAGGGGGTTAAAGGACAATCTTCCATCTTGTTTGGCTGAATAATCTCCCATTAAATATGCAACATATCCATGTGAAAATTCATGAACAACTATTGCAATCATAGCTGTAAGTGCGGATATAAGTAATTGTAGTAAATACATCCAGTTAATAATTTAAAACACCTCTTTATAACACATCATTTCTGATTATATCTTCATAAGTTTCTCTTTTTACTATTACATGAGGTTTACCATTTGTAATCATTACAACAGGTGGTTTTGGAATTCGGTTATAGTTGCTCGACATAGAATAATTGTAAGCACCAGTAGAAAGAACTGCGAGAGTATCGCCTACTTTGATATCGGGCATATCTGCGTTTTTAATTAAAATATCTCCTGATTCACAGCATTTTCCTGCAATTGTAACAGTTTGTGTGTTTTTGTCATCAGCTCTGTCTGCAATCAAAGCTGTGTATGGTGCATTGTACATAATATACCTTGGATTATCAGCCATTCCGCCGTCAACAGATACATATTTTCTCACATTAGGAATATCTTTTACGCATCCTACTTTGTATAGTGTTATACCCGCAGAACCAACCAATGAGCGACCAGGCTCTAAAATCATTTTAGGCATTTTAAGGTTATATTCTTTTGTCTTTTCTTTAACTACAGTCATTACTTCGCCTATATATTTATCATAGCCTATCGGGTCATCAGAATCTAAATACTGAATTCCAAATCCGCCGCCTAAGTTAAGTTCGTCGATTTCAATACTGAATTTTTCTGATATAGTTTTAATGAAATCAATCATTATTTCTGCAGCATGAATAAATGGTTTTACCTCAAATATCTGAGAACCTATATGACAATGCAAACCTTTTATTGAGATGTTTTTGCATTTTAAAGCTTCAGAAATAATTTCTTCGGCTTCCCCTGTTTCTAAAGCAAAGCCAAATTTAGAATCTATCTGGCCCGTCCTGATAAAATCATGTGTGTGTGCATCAACACCAGGTTTTATTCTAAAGAGAACGCCTGAAACTTTATTGTATTTTTCAGATATCTCATTTATATTGTAAAGTTCATATTTGTTATCAACTACAAAATGACCTACTCCAAGCTTTATAGCAAGTTCAATTTCATCTTTGGTTTTATTATTGCCATGAAAATACACTTTATCCATTGGAAATCCGGCCTTGTGAGCGGTATACAACTCTCCACCTGATACTACATCAAGTCCCATTCCTTCTTCAGCTGCGATTTTCAAAACATAAAGACACGAAAAAGCTTTGCTTGCATATAGAGCAGTGCCGTTTTCTCCACAAGCTTTTTTTATTGATTTAAAATAAAGTTGACAGTTATTGCGAATTAAGTCTTCGTCCATTACATACACCGGAGTGCCGAATTCGTTGGCGATATCAACTGAGTCAACACCGCCTATTGTTAAATGTCCTTTTTCATTTATGTTTAATGCTTCTGAAATAAACATTATGCACCTCTGATTTGCAAATTTTAATGTAATAATTATACCATTAAATGTATGTTTTGTCAATAAAATCAGCCACCTTTAAGATTTTAACAATTTTTTCAAATTCCCTTGACATACATTTAATTTGATGCTATAATTATTAAGGCTTTTTAAGAAATTATATCGGGATATAGCGCAGTTTGGTAGCGCGCTTCGTTCGGGACGAAGAGGCCGCAGGTTCAAATCCTGTTATCCCGACCATGAGTGAATCGACAAACAAATCAATATGTTTGTCGATTTAATTTTATAGTAAAGGTGGGCATAAAATGAAGGTTAATTCAAAATGTATACATTCTGGATACAGTCCAAAAAATGGCGAACCCAGACAAGTACCGGTTTATCAAAGCACAACATTTAAGTATGATACCAGCGAACATATGGGCAAGCTTTTTGATCTTGAGGCTTCAGGATATTTCTATACAAGACTTCAAAATCCTACAAATGATTTTGTTGCAGAAAAGATATGTCAGTTAGAAGGCGGTGTTGCAGCGATGCTCACATCTTCAGGACAGGCTGCAAACTTTTATGCGATATTTAATATTTGTGAAGCAGGCGATCATTTCATATCATCAAGCGCAATTTACGGCGGAACATATAATCTCTTTGCTGTAACAATGAAGAAAATGGGTATCGAATGTACATTTGTTGATCAGGATTTGCCTGAAGAAGAACTCTCAAAATATTTTAAACCAAACACAAAGGCTGTTTTTGGTGAAACAGTAACAAATCCAACCGTTACGGTTCTCGATTTCGAAAAATTTTCGCGTCTTGCTCATTCACACGGAGTTCCGTTAATAGTTGATAATACATTCGCAACACCAGTCAACTGCCGTCCTTTTGAATGGGGTGCAGATATTGTTACACACTCAACCACTAAATATATGGATGGCCAGGGTGTTAGCGTAGGCGGTTGTATCGTAGACAGCGGAAATTTTGATTGGATGGCTCATGCTGAAAAATTCCCGGGCCTTACAACTCCCGACGAGTCATATCATGGCATAACTTATGCAGAAAAGTTCGGTAAAGGAGCGTACATTACAAAAGCAACAGCACAACTTATGAGAGATTTGGGTTCTATCCAATCTCCTCAAAACGCATTTTACTTAAATTTAGGTCTTGAAACTCTTGATGTGCGTATGGAAAGACATTGTAAAAACGCACTTAAAGTGGCAGAATTTTTAGCATCAAACGAAAAAATTGCCTGGGTTCATTACCCGGATCTTAAAGGCGATAAATATAACGACCTTGCAAAAAAATATATGCCTAAAGGAACTTGCGGTGTTATTGCTTTTGGCGTAAAGGGCGACAGAGAAACACAGAATAAATTTATGGACAGCTTAAAGCTTATAAGTATAGTTACACATGTAGCAGATGCAAAAACTTGTCTTCTCCACCCTGCAAGCCATACTCATAGACAACTTAGTGACCAACAGTTAATTGAAGCAGGAATTTCTC
>JAFWXG010000036.1 GCA_017523005.1 Clostridia bacterium | reverse complement strand
GTTCCGTGCGAAACCTTCTACACAGAAAGCCAGTTAAAAGACGGTAAATGTCCTGATTGCGGAAGAGAAGTTAAACCTGCAAAAGAAGAGGCTTATTTCTTCAAAATGAGCAAGTATCAGGACAGACTCTTAAAGCATATTGAAGAAAACCCTGATTTTATCCAACCTGAGTCAAGAAAAAGAGAAATGGTTAACAATTTCTTAAAGCCAGGACTTCAGGATTTATGCGTATCAAGAACCTCTTTCACATGGGGCGTTCCTGTTTCATTTGACGAAAAGCATGTTGTATATGTATGGATTGACGCACTTTCAAACTATATCACAGCTTTAGGCTATCAGCCTGACAAACAAGGCGAATTATTTAATAAATACTGGCCAGCTGACATTCATGTTATAGGTAAAGATATCCTGCGTTTCCACACAATTTACTGGCCTATTATGTTGATGGCACTCGATTTACCGCTTCCAAAACAGGTTTTAGGACATCCGTGGTTACTTTTTGCAAACGATAAAATGAGTAAATCAAAGGGAAATGTTATTTATGCTGATGATTTGGTAGAATTTTTCGGCGTTGATGCTGTAAGATATTATCTTCTTCATGAAATGCCTTTCGCAAATGACGGAAACATTACTTATGAAATGATTATTTCACGCTATAACACCGAGCTTGCAAATGTTTTAGGAAACCTTGTAAACCGTACAGTTGCCATGAACAACAAGTATTTTGACCATGTAATTCAAGCACCTACAGTAAAGGATGCTTTGGATAACGAGCTTATCGAGTGTGCTATGGCAACAGTTAAACAGACAGAAGAAAAAATGGATATTTCCCATGTTGCAGATGCGTTAGATGAAATCTGGAATTTACTCAGAAGAAGTAATAAGTATATTGACGAAACTATGCCGTGGGCGCTTGCAAAAGACGAAGAAAATAAAGCAAGACTTGGCACAGTTTTATACAACTTACTTGAATGTATCAGAATTTCTGCAGTATTATTAAAACCATTCATGCCTGAAACTTCGGATAAAATTTTAGAACAGTTAAATACCAATATTGATACCCTTGAATTCGGAGGTCTTAAAGCAGGCGAGGAAACATCCGATGCTGTTCCGTTATTTAACCGTCTTGACGAGCAGAAAAAGTTAGAAGAAATTTCTTCTGCTTTAGCTTTAAAATACGCGGAAGAACCCGAAGAAGCTTTTGAAGCCTACAAACCCGAAATCGAATTTGAAGATTTTGAGAAATTGGATTTAAGAGTAGCTAAGGTTTTGTCATGCGAAGAAGTGCCAAAGGCTAATAAATTATTGAAATTCAATCTCAAAGTAGGAAACGAGGAAAGAGTAATAGTATCAGGAATTAAGAAATGGTATAAGCCTGAACAATTAGTTGGCAAAAATGTACTCATTATTGCAAATCTTAAGCCGAGGAAGATTATGGGAATTGAATCAAAAGGCATGATTTTATCCGCAGCTTATGGTGATGACGAATTGTCTGTGACCACCACTTTAGATGCAGAATTTAAAAACGGAAGTGTGGTTTGCTGATATGTTGTTTGATTCTCACGCACATTTAGACGACGCAAAATTCAATGAAGATTTTGAAGAAGTGATTGAAAAAATCACTTCTTCTGCTATTAAAACAGTTGTAGATGTAGGTGCAGACCTTGAAAGCTCAAAAAAAGCAGTTGAGCTTTCTGAAAAATACCCATTTATTTACGCTGCGGTTGGTATTCATCCCTGCGATGCTGACACAACTGATATTGTCTTTGACGAAATAAAGGCTCTTGCAACACATAAAAAAGTTGTCGCAATCGGCGAAAGCGGTCTTGACTATTACTGGGATTCTGTGCCTCGTGATGTTCAGAAAAAGTCTTTTATAAGACATATTGAGCTTGCAAACGAGCTTAATCTTCCGCTTATTGTTCACGACCGTGACGCTCATCAGGACACATTTGATATTTTAAAGGAATATAAGCCAAAAAATGCAATTATCCACTGCTTTTCAGCAAGTAAAGAAATGGCAAAAGAATTTGTAAAGCTTGGCTACTATATTTCTTTTTCGGGGTCTGTGACATTTAAGAATGCGAAAAATTTGGTTGAAGCGGTAAAAGTCGTTCCGCTTGATAAGCTTTTAATAGAAACCGACAGTCCGTATCTTTGCCCTGAACCAACGAGGGGAAAACGAAACGACCCGACCAAAGTGGAATTTACCGCAAGAAAAATTGCTGAAATTTTAGGCTTAAGCTATGAAAATGTGTGCGAATTAACTTATGAAAACGCAAAAAGGATTTACAATTTATAAAGGAGTTTAAATGAAAGATTTACTATACTTATTCTGGACATTTTTCAAAATCGGAAGCTGTACTTTCGGTGGCGGATATGCCATGCTTCCCATTATCCAGCGTGAGCTTGTTGACAAACGAGGATGGGTTACCAATGAAGAAATTACTGATTATTATGCAATCGGTCAAATGACTCCGGGCGTTATTGCTGTAATGTTTCCTCTTTTATCGGTATGAAACGAAAAGGCGTAATTGGTTCGATTTTCACAACACTCGGAATGATTACACCATCAATAATAATCATTCTGCTCATAGCATCGTTACTTAAAAATTTCTGGCACCTTGAGTTTATAACTCATGCGTTCGCAGGAATTCGTGTAGCAGTGCTTGGCATGATGGTTAAAACCATTATCACGCTCTTCAAAAACGGCGTTAAAGACATTTTTACCTTTGTTCTATTTTTGCTTACGCTGTCTACGATTTTTGTGGATATAACACCAACCGTTGTGGTTATTTTATCAGCACTCGCTGGAATTTTCTATAAAAGGGTGGTGGCAAAGAAATGATATACTTAACACTCTTTTTGGAATTTTTCAAAACAGGTCTTTTTGCGATAGGCGGAGGAATGGCAACCTTACCATTTTTGTATGACCTTACCAAATACGGCTGGTATACCATGCCCGAGCTTATGGATATGATTGCAGTTGCAGAATCAACTCCGGGGCCTATCGGTGTAAACATGGCGGCCTATGCAGGGTTTAGTGCAGGCGGTCTGCTTGGCGGAGTTGTTTCGACAATCGGTCTTGTTATGCCGTCTGTTATTGTAATTATTTTAGTTTATAAGGTGCTTGAAAAATTTAAAAATACTCCTCTTGTCGAAACCGCCTTTTACGGCCTACGCCCTGCGGTTGCAGGAATGATTGTAGTTGCGTGCTCCGAGCTTTTTAAATTAAGTATTCTAAAATCTCCGCTTGAGTTTTCCTTAACAGGAATTATTAACATTAAGGCAACCATTTTATTTTTGATTGTTGCCTTTGCAATTATGAAGTTTAAAAAAATACACCCAATAGTATTTATCCTATTCGGTGCAGTTTTCGGAATAATATTTAAACTATAAAAAATCGCAGTGAAATTCACTGCGATTTCTTTATCCTTTAAAATATTGCTTATAAACTGTACTGAATTCTTCTTGCTTTTGCTTTGAAATTTCTTTCATAAGTATACCCTTTTGTGCCTTGTCGGAGTCTATGTTATAGCCGTCGCTGTTTCGGTATTCTTCATCCATAAACTGCTCTGCCGAAATATTTGTTGTACTGCATGAAATTTCGGTAATAAGCTTTCCGTTTACCATGGGGTCATGAATATAATTCATAAGCAGATGTGCGCCTGACGCACCCTTTGCGTTTTTGGGAACTGCCATCACATCTAAAGAATACAAAAATCCTTCGTTCGGATAAACAACCTCTAAGTTTTCATTATATTGTGTTGCATACCCAAGTTCTGATGTGAACATAACTCCAACCTTTGCTTCTCCTGTTATAAGCAAATCCTCAGGGTATATCCCGCCTATCTGAATTGCATTTCTTTTAAGTGTTTGAAGTACTTCAACATTTTGCTCAAAAGACTCTATTGCATCTGCCTCTTTTCCCAAAATAAGGTTAGATATACCAAGAAGTGCATTTTCATCATCTAAAAAAACTATTTTCCCAAACAGTTCGGGTGCTAATAAATCGTCATACCCGTCAATAATAATCCCTGTATTTTCAGTATCATAAGCAATAAGT
>JAFWXG010000035.1 GCA_017523005.1 Clostridia bacterium | reverse complement strand
TCCTAAACGAAGCAAAATATAACTTAAAGCTTCAAGCTGTTAAATCGTCAATTTCACGCATTCCAACAATGTCACTTGAAGATATTGTTGAATTCAAAAAATTATTATCAGAGATTAATGATAACAATCTTGTTTCAGAATGTCTTGTAAAAGCAGAGCATAGAGTTGATGAACTTGAGCTTGCAATACTTGATGAAAAATGCGAAGGCTATGCTGATATGTCAGTGTATGATCTTGAAAATTTAAAGAAAGAACTTGCAACATTATCACTAAAGCCAAGTAATATTCGCTCATACGACGAAAAGATTACAGTTGCAATTAAAGAAAATACAGCAAAAGAATTAGAAGTACTTTGTTCAAATATCAACCAGCTTACAAAAGAAGAATTAGCACTTTTATTAAAGCAATTAAATACATACACTAATACAGACCTTGTACAACCATATTTCTTAACTGTAGTTAATCGTATCAACGATATGGAAATCCAGTATTTGAACTTTGTTTGTAAGGGCTATGAATCATTTGATGCAGCGAAATTACAAAGTCTTATTTCTTCTTTAAAGGCTCAAAATCTTAAACCAATAAATGTAAATCCGTACATTGAAAAGCTTACAGATAAGCTTGTTGGCGCAGAAGAATCACTTATAACAGATAAATATGGTGATCTTGCACAATATGATTTTAACAGATTAGAAGAAATTCAAGAAGAAATCAAGGAAATGAATTTATCAGAAGCTCTTCTTGAAAAATACACAACTAAAATCGAAGACTTAAAGATTGAGTTTAAAAATAAGGAGCTCGAAAAATACCTTGATTATGCAGCATCACAATTTACATCTATGAATTTACATTTATCTCATTTTGGTGTACCTAAAAATTCACCTGCATTAGCTAACAAGGTAAATCAGGCTACAAGAGTTTATGCTCAGAATCGTATGAAATATGAACTTCCTCTTATCCTCATGGATGGTGGTGGAGACGACGGATTCTTTATGACTCTCAATGGACTTTATTCAAAGGCATATCCTAACAGTCCTATTACAATCCGCGACATAAGAAATGTTACATACACAAAGAAGCTTTTAAATTTTGTAATGCTTATTCAAACTTCATCAGAAGAATTTGCTATTCCATTTAAATGCGACAAGAACCAAATCGTTAATGCAATTTCAGTAGTAAGAAATCTTGTTACATTTATAAATACTAATATGGCTGCAGCTCCTTCATCAGTAATATGTAAGGAATGTGGAGTAAGAATGCCAGCTACATCGCATTTTTGTCCTAACTGCGGAAAAACACAATAGTTAAATTATGATTTAATTATTGCTCCTTAATATAAATAAGAAGTGTCAACAGATAATATCTGCTGGCACTTCTTTTATATAATAAAAAAAGAACCTCTACACAGAGATTCTTTTAAAGGCGTCGACCGGATTTGAACCGGTGATGACGGTGTTGCAGACCGGGGCCTTACCACTTGGCTACGACGCCACATTACTATTATATTATAACGAATAGTTTTTTATTCGTCAACTTCTAAAAAATGACTCCAACGGGAATCGAACCCGTGTTACCGCCGTGAAAGGGCGATGTCTTAACCGCTTGACCATGGAGCCTTATTTATTAGCTTTCGCTAAACTCCCCGTGTTGGACTTGAACCAACGACATCATGATTAACAGTCATGCGCTCTACCGACTGAGCTAACGAGGATTATTTTCTTATGAAAGTAATCATACCTTCAAAACTACACATTAACTATCTTCTTTAACATCCGTTAC
>JAFWXG010000034.1 GCA_017523005.1 Clostridia bacterium | reverse complement strand
GCAAGAAATGGAAGTCCGCAAGGCTGGTGGAAAAGAAGCTTCCATGCGACGAGGAACGCTTGTTCTCCGTACAGGAATGTGTTTTTGTCTTGTTGCGGATTTGATTGCTGTTATTATCTGTCTTGTAACGCAAAGTTCTGCAAAGGAACGAAATTGTACTTGTTTTGAGCCGTCATAGTCACGAACAGCTTTAAACAGCCCTATCATTCCCTCTTGAATGATATCCTCTTTGTCAGCACCAATTAGAAAATATGTTCTGCCTTTACTTCTGACAAAATTTTTGTAGCGCTCTATTAGGGTTTCCATAGCATCAAAGTTGTTTTTTTGCGCTAACTCCACTAATTCTGCATCAGACAAAATTTCGTAATCCATTTCTCACCTGCTTACTGGTTTACACCAAACTTCTCTTTCAAAGCTTCTCTTCTAATCCACAAAAGCTTTGTTCCGCCCGTTATTGCTGATAAAACACATATATCAAACAAAAGATTAAACAAATGCATTGCAAAACTGATTTGTGCAAAGCCTGTATATATGAGAGGTAAAAAGAATGCGATAAATGTGCACGGGACAAGGCAAATCAAAGCATCGCAAACAAGCTTTGATGAATTAGAAATTGCATATTTTTTTCTGTAGAAAATTGTTCCTGCAAGAAATGCCAATAATAATGCAGATAAAATATAGAAATTTGCAGGAATAATTCTGCGTTTTAATGTACCATACAAATTAAATAATTTAGGTTGCTGATAAAGCTTTGATGAACTTGATTTAAAGTATCCAAGGTATCCTGTAGAAATCATGGTGCTGTTTTGTGCAACCTGCTTCATATTTAAAGTCCAGTTGGACAGATTTTTTGCATAGTATCCAGCAACATCCAAAGGAGATACTGTTTCAGATATATCGTTTTCAGCCATAAAATCAAGTGCTTTTTGTTCAAATGCTGATGTTCCGCTTAAAAGGTTTGCTGTTTCGTTATCAAAGCCAAGCTTTGTAGCTTCTTCACTGTTGTTAAGCGCAACACCATAAAATATGCTGTTATATTTGTCGCTGTCGGAGGTCTTGATGTTTGCAAGACCATAAACAGAACTAAACACAATTAAAAGTGAAAAAATTGCACATAAAATCTTTTGAATTGCATTTTTCTTAACAAAAATCATTCTTATAAAAAGAAGGGCTAAAACAATTCCGCACCATGCTGTTATACGGCTTGAACCAGCAAACAAAACCGCTGATATGCCTGCAAAAACAATCGCCTTTTTGCTTTCTTCTTCCCTTGCGGACCACAAAAAAGCTCCTATAGTTAAAACAAGGTATGAAAAAACTGCAGCATTTACATAAGGGGTGTTTAAAAAGGCTGTATAGCCGACATCTCCCAAAATAAGTATCGCAAAAACTGCAAGTAAGATATTATTCCATTTATATTTTGAAATAAGATTTTTGATAATCAAATAAAATCCTGCGACAAGCAACAAAATATAAATTGTTGCAGGAATAAGCACGGGAATAAAACTGTCTTTAGGCAAAAATGATGTAAACAAAGCATAAGGAATATCAGCAGTTGTTAAAGTATCAACTTTTCCGCCCACACCGAATTTAAAGGCATACCCGCCAGACCCTGATGCACCATCTGAGTCGTATAAACCTAAATGTAAAAGTCTTCCTGTTAAATCTCCGTTATCCGAAACACCATACTGAAAAACAAATACAGTTAACACCAAAAATAATGCAAAAATAATTGTAGCAAGTGCGACTATTCTTTTATCCGTTAACCATTCCTTCATGTTAGTTCTCCTTAAATTACTCGGCAGATTTCATACGCTCTGCCTGGTCTGCAGTTACAAGTGCATTTATAAGTTCATCAAGTTCGCCGTCTAAAATGATATCAAGTTTATGAAGTGTAAGACCTATTCTATGGTCTGTAACACGGCCTTGAGGGAAATTATAAGTTCTTATTCTTTCGCTTCTGTCCCCTGTTCCTACCTGACTTCTTCTCTCACTTGCAATCTCACTGTTTTGCTGTTCCTGCATTAAATCAAAAAGTCTTGAACGAAGAATTTTCATACCCTTATCCTTGTTCTTATGCTGTGATTTTTCGTCCTGACACGAAACAACAAGTCCTGTCGGGATATGAGTAATTCTTACAGCTGAATCGGTTGTGTTTACACACTGTCCGCCAGGTCCTCCTGCACGGAAAACATCAATTCTTAAATCATTAGGATTGATTTCAACTTCAACTTCTTCCACTTCAGGAAGTACAGCAACAGTTACTGTTGATGTATGTATTCTTCCGCCTGATTCAGTGGTTGGAATACGCTGAACTCTGTGAACACCGCTTTCAAATTTCAAACGGCTGTATGCACCTTTTCCGTTTATGGAAAACGCGACTTCTTTAACACCGCCCATTTCAGTAATGTTAGATGAAAGCATTTCAATTTTCCAGTTTAAGCGTTCTGCATATCTTGTATACATACGCATTAAATCTGCACCAAACAATGCAGCCTCGTCTCCACCTGCACCGCCTCTGATTTCTACGATTACATTTTTATCGTCATCAGGATTTTTAGGTAAGAGCAAAATCTTTAATTCTTCTAACAAGTCTTCGCTCTTTGCCTTATTTTCTAAAATTTCAGATTCAAGCATTTCCTTAAAATCCTTATCATTGCTTTCTAAAAGCATTTCTTCGGCATCGGCTTTGTCATTTACAGCTTTTTTATACGCCAAATAAGCCGTTGCAATGGGCTCTAATTCTGCATGGTCTTTATAAAGCTTTGTCATCTCCTGCGGATTTGTCAAAACTTCCTGTGTGGATAATTTGGCAGAAATATCTTCAAATCTCGCCAAAATACCATCTAATTTTTCAATCATAAAATCCTCCGGTTAGTTCTTGTGAGCAAGCATTTTTAAATATTCGTTAATAAAGCCGTCAAGCTCTCCGTCCATTACCGCACCGATATTTCCCATTTCAAACCCTGTTCTGTGGTCTTTAACAAGATTATATGGGTGGAATACATAAGAACGAATCTGACTTCCCCACGCAATATCCTTTTGCTCACCCTTGATGCCCTCAATCTTTTCGCGTTGCTCCTGTTCTCTTAAGGTAGCAAGCTTTGATTTAAGCATTCTCATAGCCATTTCCTTGTTTTTGTGCTGTGAACGCTCGTTCTGGCACGATACCACTATCCCTGTGGGGAAATGAGTTATACGGATTGCAGAGTCGGTTTTGTTGATATGCTGACCGCCTGCACCACTCGCACGGTATGTGTCTATTCTTATTTCGTCGGCGGCAATTTCTATAACATCATCATTCTCAATTTCAGGAATAACTTCCAAACTTGTAAATGAAGTATGGCGTCTGCCTGAAGCATCGAACGGAGAAATTCTGACTAATCTGTGTACACCCTTTTCAGCTTTGCAATAGCCATAAGCGTTAAGACCTGAAACCTGAAATGTGATACTTTTTATGCCCGCTTCGTCTCCATCTAAACAGTCAAGTACAGTTACAATATATCCTGCTTTTTCTGCCCATCTGGAATACATACGATAAAGCATTTCTGTCCAATCCTGAGCCTCTGTTCCGCCTGCGCCTGCATGAAGTGTTAAAATTGCATTATTTGCATCGTATTCACCTGAAAGAAGGGTTTGAAGTGTCATATCTTCTACAGATTGCTGTAAATTCTTAAGCTCATTTTTAACTTCTCCCAAAACAGACAAATCTTCTTCTTCGTTTCCAAGTTCAACTAATGTTATTAAATCTTCCCAACTTGTATAAAGCTTTTCATAATTATCTACTTTAATTTTTAGTTGTTTTATTTTTTGTAATACCTTTTGAGATTCTTCAATATTATCCCAGAAATCAGGTTTTGCAGACAAATCCTCTAATTCTTTTATCTTTTCAGTTGTGCCTGCAATGTCAAAGTGAATCCCTCAGTTCTTCAATGCCGTCCTTCATATTTTCTAAAGTTAAGCGATATTCGTCAAATTCCAGCATTTATTTCACATCCTTTATAATCATAATATTATTATTTTACCATATTTTTTTACTTTCCGCAACACTTTTTGTACTTAAGACCCGAACCGCAAGGACACAAATCGTTTCTGCCTACTTTTTGAACTTTTACAGGCTGTTTTTTAACCTGCTGTTTTTGTCCGTTTTCAGCTCCGCGGTTTTCTGTCATAGTAACTTTCTGCCTTGTATGCTGTCTTGGTTCTTCTCTTAATTTAGCGCTCAAAATAAATTTAGCAGTATCAACTCTTATTGCTTCTGTCATTTCGTCAAACATATCGCTACCCACATTTTTATACTCAATAACAGGGTCTTTCTGTCCATAAGAACGAAGCCATATTCCTTGCTTTAATCTATCCATCTCGTCGATGTGGTCCATCCATTTTGAGTCTACAACTTTCAAAAGAATGTATCTTTCGAAATGACGCATATTCTGAGGTGTAAAGTCTTTTTCCTTTTGTTCGTAGCATTCTATAACAAGGTCTTTAACTTGCTCTAAAAGAGACTCTCTTGTCATATCCTCTAAATCGTCATGAGTAAATGACAAAGTTCCTTTTTCTAAGAAAATACCTTCTAAATATTCAATAAGTCCGTCTAAATTCCAGTCATCAGGATATTCGCCCTCTGCCGTAAATCTCAAAACCGCATCCTCTGCAAAAGCATAGAGCATATTTACAATATTATCACGGATATCTTCGCCATCTAAAACTTTGTTTCTCTGTTCATAGATAAGTTCTCTTTGTGTGTTCATGACATCGTCATACTGAAGTACATTTTTACGGGAATCAAAGTTTCTTCCCTCAACTCGCTTTTGAGCCGTTTCAATAGCGCCTGAAAGCATTTTCATTTCAAGTGGTTCATCGTCGGGCATACCTAAGGAGTCAATTATTCCTGCATATTTATCAGAGCCGAAAAGGCGCATGATATCGTCATCCATAGCAATATAAAATCTTGATGCTCCGGGGTCTCCCTGACGGCCCGCACGACCTCTCAACTGATTATCAATTCGTCTGCTTTCGTGGCGTTCTGTACCGAGTATATAAAGACCGCCAAGCTCAACGACTTCGTCATGTTGTGGTGCAATTTCTGCTTTGAATTTTTCAAGCAGTTCAGCATAAAGTTTTCTTGCATCTAAAATTTCCTGATTATCTGTTTCGCCATAGCCTGTTGCATCAAGAATCTGCTCGTCAGAATATCCTCTTTTCTGCATTTCTTTTTTTGCCATGAATTCAGCATTACCGCCAAGCATAATGTCAGTACCACGACCCGCCATATTGGTTGCGATTGTTACCATACCTTTTTTGCCCGCCTGAGCAACAATTTCTGCTTCTCTTTCATGATGTTTTGCGTTTAATACATTATGAGGAATTCCGTTCTTTTTAAGCATTGACGACAAAAGCTCGGACTTTTCAATAGTAATTGTACCAACCAAAATGGGCTGTCCCTTTGAATAACACTCTTTAATTTGCTCAACAACAGCATTTAATTTTGCTTGTTCATTTTTATATATTCTGTCATCTAAATCTTCTCTTGCAAGAGGTTTATTAGTAGGAATTTCAATTACATCAAGCTTATAAATGCCCTGAAATTCCTGTTCTTCTGTCATGGCAGTACCTGTCATGCCTGACAACTTACCATACATACGGAAATAGTTCTGGAATGTAATTGTTGCGAGCGTTTTACTTTCTCTTTGAACTGCAACCTTTTCCTTTGCTTCTATTGCCTGATGTAAGCCGTCTGAATAGCGTCTGCCTTCCATCATTCTGCCTGTAAATTCGTCGACAATTACAACTTCGCCATCCGAAGTTACAACATAATCTTTGTCCCTTTGCATTACACCGTAAGCTTTTAATGCCTGATTCACATGATGTGAAATTGTCATATTTTCAGGGTCAGACAAGTTTTCAATACCAAAATAGCGTTCTGCCTTTTCGATACCTGCAGGAGTTAAGTTTACAGATTTTGCTTTTTCGTCAACAATATAATCAACATTGTCATCTGTATCTATAACTTTTTTATCTTCTTCTTTGATTTTCTTAAATTTAAGCTTGCTTACAAAAGCATCTGCCATTTCATACAGCTTGGTTGACTCATCGCCTACACCTGAAATTATAAGCGGTGTTCTCGCTTCGTCAATCAAAATACTGTCGACTTCATCAACTATCGCAAAATTATGACCTCTTTGAACTCTTTCTTCTTTTGCGATAACCATGTTATCTCTTAAATAATCAAAGCCGAGTTCGTTATTCGTTCCGTATGTGATATCTGCATTATAAGCCAGCTTTCTTTCGTCAGAACTTAATTCGTGCACAACAAGTCCTACGCTTACACCTAAGAAATTATATACCTTTCCCATCCATTCACTGTCACGCTTTGCAAGATAGTCATTGACCGTAACAATATGAACGCCTTTGCCTGAAATTGCATTTAAATAGGCAGGAAGTGTTGCAACCAATGTCTTACCTTCGCCTGTTCTCATTTCTGCAATTCTGCCCTGATGCAAAACAATACCGCCTATAATCTGGACTAAAAAATGCTTCATTCCAAGAACACGCCATGCAGCCTCTCTTACTGTAGCAAACGCCTCAGGCAATAAATCATCTAAACTTTCCCCGCTTTGATAGCGGTTCTTAAATTCTTCAGTTTTAACTTTTAACTCATCGTCTGTATATTTCTGATATTCTTCATCCAAAGATACAACTTTTTCAGCAATAGGCATTACGCGTTTAAGCTCTCTTTGGCTGTAATTTCCAAATATTTTTTCCAAAAGTTTCATCGTATCACCTCAATTTAATAGTATAACATATTTTAAGCGAAATATAAAGGGGTTTTTAATAAAAAATTATAAAAAGACAACTAAATAAGTTGTCTTTTTTTGTTTAAGCATTATTTATTTCAAGAACCTTGTATTTAAACTTTTCGTCCCCTACGGTAATCTCAAATTCTTCTCCTAACTCTTTTCCTATCAATGCTTTACCAATAGGAGATGCGTCAGATATTTTTCCGTTTCTTACATCTGCTTCTTTAGAACCAACGATATAATATTCAACTTCTTCGTCAAATTCATAGTCAAAAAGTTTAACCTTACAGCCTATATATACAGATTTATTATCTGCACCAGAAACATCTATAACTACAGCATGCTTTAAGTCATTT
>JAFWXG010000033.1 GCA_017523005.1 Clostridia bacterium | reverse complement strand
TAAAGCCTCAGCTTTAAGTTAAAATCTTTCATTAAGTTTGTGACTCAATTACTCAAATTCATTACATACTAATTTGTATGCTTTTGTTTTTTCCGCATTTATTTGCGTTGTAAAAAAACGAGAACCTTTGCTGGTTATGCTATATAATTTTCAATGTTCGATTGTTGCTTTCAGCAACTTTTATATATTACCACATATTTTGTGGTTTGTCAAGGAATTTTTTTAATTTTTTTAAGATTTTTTCAAATCCCTTGAACACCCGCCCTTTTTTAGCGAGCTTTATTAGATTACCACAATTTATCCCCTTTGTCAAGAGGTTTTTAAAAAATTTTCTTGACACTTTTATCTAATTTATGTAAAATGTAGGTATGAAAATAAATGAAGTAATTTTAGTTGAGGGAAAATACGATAAAATCAAGCTGGACTCCATTATAGACGCTACAGTTATTGCGGTCAACGGTTTTTCTTTGTTCAAAAACAAAGAGATGCGTCACCTAATAAAAAGATATGCTTTAGAAAGGGGCATTATCATTTTAACCGATTCTGACTCAGGCGGACTGCTTATAAGAAAGCACTTATTACAGCTTGTTGATTCTAAATATATTAAGAATGCTTACATTCCTCAAATTGCAGGAAAAGAAAAGCGTAAAGCTGTTGCAGGAAAAGCAGGGTTGCTTGGCGTTGAGGGAATGACGGCAGAAACGATTTTGAAAGCACTCGAAAGATGCGGTTACACCGAAAAAGCTGATACCCCAAAAATCACAAAGGCTGACTTTGTAAGACTGGGATTATCAGGCTCTAAAGACGCATCCGAAAGACGCGCCAAACTGCTTGAACATCTTGATTTGCCAAAAAATCTTTCTGCAAATGCATTCTTAAATGCCATAAACACCTTTATGACCATCGAAGAACTCGAAAATTTTATTTCTACTATATAAAAAATCTGCGAATTTTCGCAGATTTTTTGTTATTTTATGAATTCTTTTATTCTTTCTAAGTTTTTGAGTGCTACTTTCCTACCATGCTGATAAAATTCTTCAATCTTTTGAGGAGAAGATTCTGTTCGTTTCCATCCTTCTGTATTTTCAGGACACAAAACCAAAACCTTTCCTTTTCTCTCTAAGTCAAGTGTTTTTTCTCGGCTTAAATTATAAACTTCAGTTCTTATTTTAAGAGCATTGTAAAACTTAGGATATTTTTTATACATACTCATTGCAACTTTAAGTGCATTCTCGGGTTCTTTTACATAGTTTTTCTCACGAGTAAGCAAAACTATCCCCTTATCACAGCCGTTTTGAAGTGCAAATTCTGTAGGGATAGGGTCTGCAATTCCGCCGTCCATATAGTGATTTCCGTTTATCTCTATGGGTTTAAATAAAATTGGCAAAGCACACGATGCTGTAATCGCAGTCCACTTTTTGTCACTTCCGTCTACCTTTATATATTCCGCTTTGCCTGTTTTTATGTTAGTCACAACCGCAATTACATCGCCGTTAAACTCCTCAAATGTCTTATAGTCAAAAGGCTCGTGAATATTCGGAATATCATCAAACACATATTTTAAATTGTAATAGCTTTTGTTTTTAGGATTAAGCAAGTGCTTTGCACCCATGTACTCGGGAAGACACGAATGCTTTACGCCTATTCTATACGCTCTGCCTATTTGTTTTGACGCGTAGGACACTCCGTTTGCAATTCCTGCCGATGCACCTGTTATCATATCAAAAGCAATTCCGTTTTCGAGCATAACATCCATTACACCAACAGAAAAATATACTCTGCTTGCGCCACCTTCTAAAACTAATGCAGTTTTCATGTTATCACTTCCTCTGTTATTAAGTATATCATAGTTCTAAATCCTTGACAAGTGAAATGTTTTATAATAAAATGTAGATATTCATGAAAAAAAGGAGAATTTAGATGTTAAAAGCAGAAAAAGGGAGACCTGCTAACTTAGATGACAGACTACAAAAGGAAATTAAGGTTTATGACTTGCTTGACAGCTTAAATATCGAATACGAAAGAGTTGACCACGAAAGAGCTGATACAATGGAGGCTTGTATTGAGGTTGATAAGGTTTTAAATACTGTTTTATGCAAAAATTTATTTTTGTGCAATCGCCAAAAAACCATCTTTTATTTACTTCTAATGCCTGCTGACAAAGTATTTAAAACGAAAGAGTTATCAGCACAAATCGGAAGCTCAAGGCTGTCATTCGCATCTCCCGAGGATATGATTTCACATCTTGACATTGAGCCTGGGTCGGTTAGTGTCATGGGACTTATGAACGACCCCGAAAACGAAGTAAATTTACTTATTGATAAAGATTTGATGAAAGAAGAATATTTTGGCTGCCACCCTTGTGTGAACACATCAAGCTTAAAGCTTAAAACTTCGGACTTGCTTACCAAATTTCTTCCTGCTGTACATCATACTTATATTGAAGTTGAATTATTTGGAGTAGAATAAAAAAGTGGGCAAAGCCCACTTTTTTTATTTTACTCTTCTTAAGTGCTGACAATAAACATACACATTCTGGACTTTTTTGGCTTCAACGCCGTCATCTGCCTGAATTACAGGTTGTGTTTCTGAAGGAGTAATGTATAGTTTGAATACGATTGCATCCTGTCCTACTCTCATATTTCTTATTCGTTTGTATTCGAAATTACGCTTTGTTGCTCCTAAGTAGTCAAATATAATTGTTTCAATAGCCGAATCGGAAAAGCAACGCAAAATATCGTCTTCTTCATGTACTTCCAAAAAGTGTGTAGCTTCTTCGAATGTCAAGTTAAGGCACTCAAATGTTCCTTCGTTTAAAACTGACATCATACTACTGTTGTCTAACAACAACAAAGGGTTTCTTTCAGAATTATTCATAATATTCCTCCTCACCTATTTTGCAAGAAATTATATAACATTATTCACTTTTTATGTAATTTCTTGTTTATTTAACTTAATTATACATTATATTTGCAAGTTTGTCAATATTAAATTGCAATATTTTTCTAAATTTATATAATTTTATGACAAAATATACATAATATGCATAATAGAGACACGCAAGGTGGCTTTTTTTACTTTGTGCTTTCCCAGAAAAAGAGAAAGTACAGGACAAGATTTAAAATTAAGGCTATGGGAACTAAAAATCTGAATTTAGGTTTTGCGGTTTTATGATTAAACCAAATCATACCAAGGCAAGAGCCTACTCCGCCAAGTAAAAACGCAAACAGCAAGAGTGCGCGTTCTGAAATTCGCCACGCACCGCGTTTTGCACACAATTTGTCTATGCCGTAAATTAAGGCAACCACAATATTATACGCAAAAATGCCTATAACTTCATATACTAAATAATTCATATAAATCACCAAATTAAAAACCGCCAATCATGGCGGTTTTATTTTTTACGCTTTGTTTACAGAACCGAAAAGTTCCATTTTTTCTTTAACAGTTGCTTTGATTGCTTCAACGCCGGGAGCAAGTAATTTTCTTGGGTCAAAG
>JAFWXG010000032.1 GCA_017523005.1 Clostridia bacterium | reverse complement strand
CCGCAAGCTCATATCTGTAAAGCTCTAAACCAAACAAAACACCAAGTCCGACATCATCAATACCACCCTGCATAGCTCTGTCCATCGCCTCTGTATGATATGCGTAATTATGTTTGGGACCTGTTGGATGTAATTTTTCGTAACTTTCCTTGTGATAGGTTTCCTGAAAAAGTATATAAGTTCCTATACCTGCATCTTTTAACTTTTTGTAATTCTCTACTGTTGTTGCTGCGATATTTACATTTACTCTCCTTATTGCGCCATTTTTATGCTTAATACTGTAAATGGTATCTATACATTCTAAAATATATTCAATCGGGTTGTTTACAGGGTCTTCTCCTGCTTCTAACGCCAGACGCTTGTGTCCCATATCCTGAAGTGCAATAACTTCTTTTCTGATTTCTTCCTGAGTTAATTTTTTGCGGGCAATATGCTTATTCTGATGATGATAAGGGCAGTATACACAACCGTTTACACAATAGTTTGATAAATAAAGCGGTGCAAACATAACTATTCTGTTGCCGTAAAAATCCTTTTTGATTTGCTCTGCCAAAGCATACATTTCCTGATTTTTTTCTTCAATATCACAATCAAGCAAAACACACGCTTCTCTATGAGTTAAACCCTTTCTTTCCCTTGCTTTTTGTAAAATTTCATCAATGAGCTTTTCATTATGCTTGTTCTTTTCGGAAAACTCAAGAGTATCTATGATTTCTTCATGAGAAATAAATTCTTCTGCTTTTAATGATTTTGGATTATACATAATTTACTCCTTTATTATAGTTTAGAATACGCAGTTTTTGAAGTTACTCCCTCTAATCTGCCCACTTTTCCGGATAGTGCACTTATTTCATCTTGCGGACCATCCATTACAATACTTATAACACTTAACTTCCTTTCTCTGCACGGAATTCCCATTCTGCCTATTATGTACTTTGCATAATCATGTAAAATCGCGTTTAGTGACTTTACAGACTCCGGGCACTCTACAATAATACTTACAACTGCAATTCTGTTTTCCATTTTATCCTCCATAATACAAAAACCACGCAAAAGGGCGTGGTTACATCTTAATATTCTTTCGCCTTTTGCATCAAAACAATTTCTGCATCAGATTTTTTATGCTTTACTATCAGATAAAATCTTTAAGCTTAGCAAAATAAGTTTATCATATTTTATGATGTTTGTCAATAAAATAGTAATTAAAGTTTACCTTTGTATTTGAATTCTGCTTTTTTGCAAGTTTTACTTTTCAATTTTGCATTTTTTGGAAAAAATTAAAAGATTTTTACTAAAAAGACTTGAAAAATGAAAAATTATGTAGTATAATGGTTGCATATTTTATTAGGAGGCATCGAAAAATGTTCAAAACAGATTATTTAAACAGAGTAATGGAAACAGTTATAAGAAGAAACCCTTCCGAACCTGAATTCCATCAGGCAGTAAGAGAGGTTTTAGAATCAATTGAGCCTGTAATCGAGGCTCATCCAGAATATGAAAAAGCTGGCATCGTAGAGCGTATGGTTGAACCTGAACGCGTAATCAGTTTTCGCGTGCCATGGGTAGATGACAACGGAAATGTTCAAATCAACCGCGGATTCCGCGTACAATTCAACAGTGCAATCGGTCCATACAAAGGCGGTTTGCGTTTTCATCCTTCAGTATATGCAGGCATTATTAAGTTTTTAGGTTTTGAACAAACCTTTAAAAACTCTTTGACCGGCTTACCATTAGGCGGTGGTAAAGGCGGCAGCGACTTTGACCCTAACGGAAAATCAGATAACGAAGTTATGCATTTCTGTCAGAGTTTTATGACAGAGCTTTCAAAATACATAGGTGCTGACAATGATGTCCCCGCCGGAGATATCGGTGTAGGTGCTCGCGAAATTGGTTATTTGTTCGGTCAATACAAGAGAGTAAGAAACGAATTTACAGGTGTTTTAACAGGCAAAGGTATTCCATTTGGCGGTTCTTTAATCCGTCCTGAGGCTACAGGTTACGGTGCTGTTTACTACACTGTAGAACTTCTTAAATATTTTGGCGACACAATCAAAGACAAAACTATTGCAGTATCAGGCTTTGGTAATGTTGCTTGGGGTACAATTATAAAAGCAACAGAACTCGGTGCTAAAGTTGTTACTATCTCAGGTCCTGACGGATATATTTATGACGAAGACGGTATTTCAACAAAAGAAAAAATTGATTACTTACTTGAAATGCGTGCGTCATGCAGAAACAGAGTTCAGGATTATGCTGATAAATTTGGTGTTCCTTTCTTCAAAGGAGAGAAACCCTGGGGCGTTAAAGCTGATATCATTATGCCTTGTGCAACACAGAACGAAGTTACTATTGACGACGCTAAAAAGATTGTAGCAAATGGCATTAAATATTATGTTGAAGTTTCAAATATGCCTACAACAAACGACGCAGTTGCTTTCTTTAAAGAAAACAATGTAATAATTGCTCCGTCAAAAGCAGTTAATGCTGGCGGTGTTGCAGTATCAGGTCTTGAAATGTCACAGAACTCCATGAGATACAACTGGACATCAGAAGAAGTTGATGCAAAATTAAAACAAATCATGGAAAACATTTTCCACACTTCAATAAATGCCGCTAAAGAATACGGCATGGGAGACGATCTCGTTGCAGGTGCTAACATTGCCGGCTTCGTTAAAGTTGCAGAGTCAATGAAAGCTCAGGGTATCGTATAATAAACTAAACAAAAAAGAGTTTCTTGAAAAATCAAGAAACTCTTTTTTTATTCAGCCTTTCTACTGGTTGATATTAAATATTTATCGTTTTCAAGGTTTAATATAAGATTATCAGCATTTGCTATATAAAAACTACCTGAAAAAGAAATATTTGTACCCTCAGTATCAACTGCTGTTACAGTATAACTTTCACTTTCAGGAGCATTTAATGTTTCGGATATGATTCCTTCTGCTGAAAAAATATTTGAAATTGAGACTTTCTTATCATGCTCTCCACTTCCCGATTTTAAAACAACCTGAGATAAAGGTTTACCTGTATTGTTTTGTATTGAAATAGTGTATAATTTTCCGCCCGTCTTATTATCCTCAATTTCTACAGGCTGTTTGCCTACAAAACTCCTTAACGACAAAATTGCAGAATCCATATCAATAGACAACTTATCTATGTCATCATTGTCATATCCGTCAAAATCATTAGTAATTGCGTTTATTGATTTGCGTACCGTCTTCCCTATTTCATCATACATTTCAACAGAAGCCTGATCAAGTTTCGCGACAGTGGGTGCAACAGAATCATATAGTTTTATAAGCTCTTGTTGCTTTATCGTTGTCGCAGCAATCTTTTCAGCACTTACCCCACATCCACTAAGCATAACTATTATGTTAAAAGTTAAAAATAAGCTAAAAATTCTCTTCATGTTTTTTCTCCTGTTTTTTCTTAAAGTATACATTATTTTGCCTGATTTGTCAATGTAACAATAAACAATAAAAATTTATAAAAAGTTTACAAAAGTATCTTGACATTTTCATAAAAATATGGTATATTATTATTCGTTGAACGGAGAGGTGTCCGAGCGGTTTAAGGAGCTGGTCTTGAAAACCAGTGACTCGCAAGAGCCGTGAGTTCGAATCTCACCCTCTCCGCCATCTTTTTTTTATTCGGAGAAGTACCCAAGTCGGCCGAAGGGGGCGGTTTGCTAAACCGTTAGGTCGGGGATTCCCGGCGCAAGGGTTCGAATCCCTTCTTCTCCGCCATAATAACGAGATGATTTTACTGTAAGTAAGGTCATCTCGTTATTTTATGCGGTTTTCAGCGGTTTGTAAAGCAAGGATTTTTGACGGCAAATCGTTTACTGTCAAATATCTTTTTTGTGAACTTGAACCGCAGTCCTAAATTCAATATCAATTCCAAAACACAGAGTAAAAATTTCTACTCTGTGTTTTTTTATTTGAATTTAAGGAGGAAAACTTTAATGAAACTAAATGGAAATTTTACTATTATACCAAACGAATTTATTAACGACTCAAGGCTCGATGTGTATGAGTTTCGTATCCTTTGTTACCTGATGAAACTATCAGGATGTAACTCATCCTGCTACCCCTCTTACGAAACTATCGCAAGAGAAACCGGAATGAGTTTATCAAAGGCAAAGAATGGAATTAAGAATTTAATTGAATACGGAATAATCACTAAAGAGAACCGAGAGAAAAAGTCCGGAGGAGCTGCATCAAATCTCTATGTGGTATGTG
>JAFWXG010000031.1 GCA_017523005.1 Clostridia bacterium | reverse complement strand
GGTTGGTGCGAGCCATTGATAAGGCTTTTATGTTTGTAGCTTCTGAGCCGGGAGGAAGAACAGAAATTTCTTAGTAGAACCTCTCCGTAATTGCTGCGTTAAGGCATAGGCGTTGATAGACGCTAAAGTGGCAAAAGAGATTTTGCAATTTGAGTGGTCCCGCGGGTGATAATTTTACACTCGTCTCAAGGTTTTGTAGGACTTTGGGACGAGTTTTTTTGTGCCAAAGGGTAACAGAAAAGGAGATAAAAATCATGGAACAAATGAATGGCTTAAACTTAAAAATCAAAGAGATGGCAGGCCGTATCAGAGAACTTCGCGAAATTATGGGAATTTCGACTGAAGATATGGCAAAATTGACTGCTGTATCTCAAGATGAATATTTAGCTTGCGAAAAGGGCGAGGCAGACTTAAACTTTGCCTTTATCTATCGTTGTGCTTTGGCACTTAAAGTTAATGTTACCGACATTATTGAAGGCTATAGCCCAAAACTTAAATCATACACCGTAACCCGTTCTGGCAAAGAACAGGAAATAGGAAATGCGCACGGAATGACATATTATAACTTAGCATACGCATTTAAAAATCGTACAGCAGAACCGCTTTTGGTAAAGAGCAAATATGAAGAGGGCGCTGAACAGAAAGAAATTGAGCTTACAACTCACGCAGGTCAGGAATGTGACATTGTAATTGAGGGCAACTTAATGGTTCAGGTTGGTAAGCACAAAGAAATTTTAGGCCCTGGTGACAGTATTTATTATGATAGTGCAACTCCACATGGTATGGTTGCGGTAAATGGTAAGGATTGTTCGTTCTATGCTATAGTGCTTGCAGCGGATTCTTCTGCACAACCCACTCAGGAAGTAACAAACGACTTGTCATTTATCGGTATCAAAAAGAAAGATACCAAAGAAAGAATTTATCATAACTTTATCGATGTAACAGAAGATGAAAACGGAACACCAACCGAAATCAAATTCAAAAACACAGAAAAATTCAACTTTGCTTTTGATTTGGTTGATGCTCTTGCAAAAAGAGAACCTGATAAACTTGCAATGCTTCACATTGACATCGATAAAAAAGAACGTCGTTTCACATTTAAGGATATGAAAAAAGCGTCTGCACAGTGTGCAAACTACTTTAAAACACTCGGGATTGAAAAGGGCGACAGAGTATTATTGGTATTAAAGCGTCATTACCAGTTCTGGTTTGCGATGCTTGGCTTAAATAAAATTGGTGCAATCGCAATTCCTGCAACAAATCAGTTACAGGAGCATGACTTTGAATACCGTTTCAAATCTGCAGGAGTAAAAGCAATTATTTGTACTGCAGACGGAGAAACAGCAAATCAGGTAGACAATGCAGCAAAAAATTGTCCTGACCTTAAGATTAAGCTTATGGTTGGCGGAAAGAAAGACGGCTGGAGAGATTTTAACGAAGAATATCCTCGTTACAGCACTCATTACAACCGCACCGATGATGCGCCTGGTGGAGACGATACAATGCTTATGTATTTCACATCAGGTACATCAGGTTATCCAAAAATTGCGACACATAACTATAAATATGCATTAGGCCATTTCCATACAGCAAAATACTGGCACAATGTAGACCCCGACGGATTGCATTTTACAATTTCGGATACAGGCTGGGCGAAAGCTATGTGGGGTAAGCTTTATGGTCAGTGGTTGTGCGAGGCTGCAACATTTGTTTATGACTTTGATAGGTTTGATGCAGCAGATATATTGCCAATGTTTGCAAAATATCACATTACAACCTTCTGTGCACCGCCTACAATGCTGAGAATGCTTATAAAACAGGATATTTCAAAATATGATTTGTCATCAGTTCAGCACATGACAACTGCAGGCGAAGCATTAAACCCTGAAGTTTACCGTCAATTTGAAAAAGCTACAGGCCTGCAGATTGTTGAAGGCTTTGGTCAGACCGAAAGCACAATGATTATTGGTAACATGACAGGTGCACCGCATAAGATAGGTTCAATGGGTAAGCCTGCACCTATATATGATGTTGAATTGTTAAATTCAGACGGAAACCCAGTTTCAACAAGTGAAACAGGCGAAATTGTTATAAATGTAAAAGACGGAGCACCATGCGGACTGTTTACAGGTTATTATAATGACAAAGAAAAAACAGACGAAGTATGGCATGACGGATATTATCATACAGGCGATGTTGCATGGCGTGATGAAGACGGTTTTTATTGGTATGTGGGTAGAGCAGATGATGTTATCAAATCATCGGGCTACCGTATCGGACCATTTGAAATCGAGAGCGTAATAATGGAACTTCCGTATGTTTTGGAATGTGGTGTGTCTGCGGTTCCTGACGAAGTAAGAGGCCAGATTGTTAAAGCAAGTATTGTTTTGGTTAACGGAACAGAGGGTACTGAAGAACTCAAAAAAGAAATTCAGAACTATGTTAAAGAGAAAACCGCACCATATAAATATCCGAGAATTGTAGAATTCAAAGACCAGTTGCCAAAAACAGTAAGCGGAAAAATTCAAAGAAACAAACTTTAATAACAAAAGAGGATGCAATCGCATCCTCTTTTTATTTGTATAATTCTGTTGATAGATATCTGTCGCCCGAGTCGGGGAGTATAACTACAATGTTCTTACCCTCGTTTTCTTCTCTTTTTGCAAGCTCTATTGCACCGTATAACGCCGCACCTGATGAAATTCCTGCTAAAACACCCTCTGTTTCGCCGATTACTCTGGCAAATTCAAAGGCATCTTCGTTTGAAACAGGCATTATTTCGTCAATTAAGTCTTTTTCTAATATTGATGGAATAAACCCTGCACCAATTCCCTGAATTTTGTGTACCCCTGCCTCTTTGCCTGATAAAACTGCGGAGCTTAAAGGCTCTACACCACAAACAAAAACATCAGGATTTTTCTCTTTAAGATATTTTGAAACACCTGTAATTGTACCGCCTGTGCCAACACCTGCAACAAAAATATCAACTTTTCCGTCAGTATCGTTCCATATTTCAGGGCCTGTGCTCTCAAAGTGGGCAAGCGGATTGTCTGGATTGTCAAACTGACCTGGTATAAAGCTGTTAGGAATTTCCTTAGCTAATTCGTTTGCTTTTTTTATTGCACCGCTCATACCAAGTTTTCCGTCAGAAAGTATAACTTCTGCACCATAAGCTTTCATTAACATTCTTCTTTCAACCGACATGGTGTCAGGCATAACAATAATAACCCTGTACCCTTTAGAAACGCCAACCGATGCAAGTCCAATCCCTGTGTTTCCTGATGTCGGCTCAATTATAACAGAGTTGTTTTTAAGTAATCCCTTTTCTTCTGCCTTTAAAATCATGCTCTTTGCAACTCTGTCTTTAACAGACCCCGCAGGATTAAGATATTCAAGTTTTGCAAAAATATCTGCTTTAAGAGAGTATTTTTCTTTTATATTACTAAGCTTTAAAAGAGGCGTTTTGCCTATAAGTTCATCAACACTTTTATAAATATTCATATAAAGCCTTTCTTTCTTAATTAGTCTAATTGAATATCTCTCGGCTCAACCGCGGTTGAGAATACGATTTGAGTTTGTGTACTGCCAAAGCTTTGAAGTGTACCGATAAAGCTGTCAAGTTCCTGGGTTGTTTTAAAAGCAACCTTTATAAACATAGAATAATTACCAGTTATACAGTTGCATTCTAAAACATTAGGACAAGCTTTTATAAAGGGATAAAATGTTTCCTTTTGAGTAGGTTGCAAATCAAGGCTGATAAAAGCTGTGATGCTGTATCCTAACTTTTGTCTGTCAAGACGGGCGGTATAGCCTGTTATAAGCTGTTCTTTTTCAAGTCTTTCAATTCTTGCGGCAGTAGCAGGCGAGGAAAGTGAAACCTCGTATGCCAACTGTTTAAGCGAATATCTTGCATTTTCCTGCAACAAGGAAATTATCTTTTTATCTACTGAATCCATTTGTTTTTCCATGACTCACACCTCTTTATAAATATTATAAACTTTCCTTAAATTAAAGTCAAGGAAAATTATTTTACACCCTTGATTTTGACAAAAAAGTAGGTAACTTTTTGTTATATTATAAATAGGTGATGCAAGATGATTGTATATTTGGATATTGCATTTGTCATAAACTTTTTGATAAACGGAATGTTGCTTTTTTTAACAGGTTCGATTTTTAAATGCAGGGTAAGAGCTTTAAGGCTTATTCTGGGTAGCTTATTCGGTGCGGTATATTACATAGCGTGTTTATGTTTAGATAAAAGGTCTGTAATTGCTTCTATGTGTATAGCGTTTCTTGAAGTTATAATTGCATACAAAGAAAAAACATTAACACTTGTGTTAACATTTATGGCAAACTCCGTATTGCTTGCGGGAATTTTAAATTTGTTTTATGTAAAAGAAATAGTTTTAGCATTATTGTTCCCTGTTTCAGCTATTATTATCTATTATTTATCTCAATATTTAATTAAAAGACTTAAACTTTCAAAGCTTGAGAGAAAAATAGAAATCGGTGTAGGTAACAGAAAAGTGTTTTTGAATGGATTTGTGGATTCAGGAAATCAGCTTTCTGTTGCTGTAATAAACAAAAATACTGCAAAATATTTGCTCAAAGATATAGAAAATGCAGAGCATGACACACTTAAGTGTGCAACAGTTAACGGAAGGGGGTATATGCCTGTATTTAAAGCCGATTATGTAAAAATTGACGGCAAAATATACGATTTAAAGATAGGAATTGTAAATGAAAAGTTATCATTTGAAGCTTTGCTTCCTGCAGAATTTATATTAGAGGAGATGTAGTATGTTTAAGAAGATATTAGAATATATTTGGGGCAAATTCTTTAGAAAAAAGGGAATTTTCTACATAGGAGGAGGTCAGATTTTACCTGCGCCCTTAGAAAAAGACGAGGAGAAATACCATTTAAATCACATAAAGGAAGAAGAGAGCAGAAGAATACTTATCGAACATAATCTAAGACTTGTGGTATATATTGCAAGAAAATTTGAAAACACTGGGATAGGACTTGAAGATTTGATTTCTATAGGAACAATCGGACTTATAAAAGCTGTAAACACATTTAACCCTGAAAAGAATATAAAGCTTGCAACTTATGCGTCAAGGTGTATAGAAAATGAGATATTGATGTTTTTAAGAAAAAACAGCAATTTAAGACAGGAAATATCAATCAACGAGCCGTTAAATACCGATTATGACGGGAATGAACTTGTATTATCAGATATATTAAGTGAAGATGCAGATGTAATAGGGAAAAGTTTAGATGATGAACTCGACAGAGAGCTTTTATTTCAGGCTATGAAAAAACTGCCCGAAAGAGAAAGAGAAATCTTACATTTAAGATATGGACTTACAGGCGAAGACGAGAAAACGCAAAAAGAAGTAGCAGACCTACTTGGTATATCTCAGTCCTACATATCAAGGCTCGAAAAACGCATAATTTTAAGACTTAAAAAAGAGATGGAAAAGATGATAGATTAGTATAGATTTCCTTTTGTCGGCAATACTAAATATATCAATGCGGACAAAAGGGGGAGTAACATTTGTATATCAACAAGGTGGAGATATGCGGAGTAAACACAACAAAGTTACCATTACTTTCCGAAAAGGAAAAGGAAGAACTTTTAATTAAAATCAAAGACGGAGATAAACAGGCATTTAACACCTTTGTGAACGGAAATTTAAGGCTTGTATTAAGTGTTATACAGAAATTTTCAAACAGGGGAGAATGTGCTGATGACCTGTTTCAGATAGGGTGTGTAGGTCTTATAAAGGCGGTTAAGAATTTTGATATTACCGTGGGCGTAAAATTTTCGACCTATGCAGTACCCATGATAATAGGGGAAGTTAGAAGATATTTAAGGGATAACAGTCCTATAAGGGTGTCGCGTTCTGTAAAGGATTTGGCATATAAGGTTTTGCAGGTAAAAGATGAACTTACCAGGCTTAATAACAGAGAACCTTCGCTTGAAGAGATTGCAAAAAAGATGGAAATGAGTGTAAAATCGATATCTTATGCGTTAGATGCCATTCAGGACCCCGTATCATTATATGACCCCG
>JAFWXG010000030.1 GCA_017523005.1 Clostridia bacterium | reverse complement strand
GTCCTCATGGCGATGTGGAAAAAATCCTTCCAACTTTGAAATAAGTTCTAAGGTAGTAAAATATAGGGAGTTGAACTTTCAACTCCCTTAGCCGAAACGAAACAATCCGAACTTGCCTGAAATAGCCGAAAATAGGCTTTCACTTCGTTTCGGCTAACCCCTTTAAATGAAAGGAGTTTTTAAATGTTAGTAGGTAAAGTAACAGGAAGTATTGTTTCAACAAGAAAAAATGAAAATTTAGTAGGCAGTAAATTCATGATTGTCGAAGCATTAGAAGACAATAAAAAGATTATTGCCGTTGACAATATCGGCGCAGGCATCGGCGAATATGTATTGGTAGCTTTAGGTAGTGCTGCCCGTGTCGGTTGCGATTTGGAAACTGCTCCAGTTGATGCTACAATTGTTGGTATTATTGACGAAAAACCCGAATTATAATTTGACTTTTTATGAAAGGAAGCCCCGTCATGACGGTAGACAATTTAAAAAACATTTTTCAGGAATATGGTATTGCCGGCGCAGGCGGTGCCGGATTCCCCTCTTATGCGAAGCTGAATGAAAAAGCAGACACTATCATCTTAAACTGTGCAGAATGTGAACCATTACTTAAAGTTCATCGTGAAGTTTTGAAAAATTATACATACGAAATCATGTGCGGTTTAACCATGCTTTCAGAGGCTATGGGTAATGCAAAATGCATTATCGCAATCAAGCCCTCATACAAAACTACTGTTCAGGCAGTAAAAGATCAGCTTTCGGCATTCCCTAACATCGAAATCAAATACTTGCCCGAGATATATCCTGCAGGCGATGAGGTTGTTACAATTTATGAAGCAACAGGCAGAATCGTTCCTCCAGGAAGTATTCCTATTTCTGTGGGCTGTATTGTTTATAATGTAGAAACAGTTTTAAATATTTATAGAGCGGTCAGCGAAAATGCGCCTGTAACACACAAATATGTTACACTTACAGGCGAAGTTAATAAAACAGTCACACTTTGTGTTCCTATCGGAACAAGCTTTTCAACCCTTATAAAGCTTGCGGGCGGAGCAACCATCGATGACTATGAGATTATTAACGGCGGTCCTATGACAGGTACAATCGCAACAACATCAGATGTTGTTACCAAAACCACAAACGCTCTTATAATATTACCTAAAAATCATCCTGTTGTTGTATCAAAACAGGCAAAAATATCTATTGGTGTAAAACGAATTATGGCAAGTTGCTGTCAGTGCAGAAGCTGTACTGAACTTTGCTCAAGAAATTTACTTGGCCATCCGATTGAACCACACGAAATTATGCGTGCTATGTCAAGCGGAAAGGTGTCAAAACCTCAAGCTATCATAAATGCAGCATACTGTTCAGGTTGCGGTATATGCGAGCTTTACGCTTGTCCGCAAGGTTTACACCCAAGAACAATAATTGCAGAACTTAAGGCTGCGTTAAGACAAAACAAGGTTCAGCTTCCAAAAATCGAAGAAGCACCTACAGCTAATCCAAAACGCGATTACAAACTTGTTTCCAAACATCGCTTAACCTCAAGATTAGGTCTTGCAAAATATAACAAGGCTGCAAGATTAGATAAAACAGATGTTGTTGCAGACAGTGTAAAAATTATGTTTTCACAGCATTTAGGTGCACCTGCTACCCCTGTTGTTAAAAAAGGCGATATTGTTTCTTGCGGTCAGAAGATTGCAGTTGCAGAAACTGACGCACTGAGCCTTAATATTCACAGTTCTATTTCAGGAAAAGTTATACAAATTTGTGACCAGTATGCAGTAATTAAAGGAGGAACAACAAAATGAGTAAAGCAATCGGCATGATAGAATATCAGACGGTCTCTACAGGTATTACAGCGGCAGACTTAATGATTAAAACCGCTGATGTGGAGGTTATAGAAGCACAAACCGTATGCCCCGGCAAATACATCATTTTGGTATCGGGCGAATTAAGTGCTGTGCGTGCTGCAGTAGATGCGGCAACAAGAGCCTACGAAAACAAGCTTATTGACAGTTTTGTTTTGGGTAATCCCGATGAGAGCATCTTCCCCGCTATTTACGGTGCAAATTCTATTGAAAATCCAAGTGCTCTTGGCGTTTTAGAAACATTTTCCGCAGCATCTATTATTGTTGCCGCAGATATGGCTGCTAAAACAGCAGATGTAGAGCTTATTGAACTCCGCATCGCAAAAGGTATGTGTGGAAAGTCATATATGCTTATAACAGGCGAAGTTGCAGCTGTTCAGGCAGCTATTGACCGCGCTCAGCAGGAAGTTGGCTCAGGCGGTATGTTCTTAGACAGCTCTGTTATTGCAAATCCCGATCAGAAAATGTGGGAAACAATACTTTAAGAAAGGTTGTTTATAAATGGAATTAAACGAAAAATTAGTTCAGGAAATTATAGCGAAAGTTGTATCTGATATGTCTACTCCAAAGGCTACAGAAACCGGCAGACAGTTAGGTGTGTTCGACACCATGTCTGAGGCTTTGTCTGCTGTAGAAAAGGCATACAAAGAATTCCGCAAATATTCTGTTGCTCAGCGTGAACAAATGATTAAAAATATTCGCAGACTTATTTTGGAAGAAGCAGAACAAATGGCTGTTTTGGGTGTTGAAGAAACAGGCATGGGCAGAGTTTCTGATAAAATTATCAAACACCAGCTCGTTGCAAACAAAACTCCCGGTACAGAAGATTTGTCTCCCTCAGTAATGACAGGCGATGCGGGTTTAACATTAGTTGAAATGGCGCCTTACGGCGTAATCGGCAGTATCACACCATCTACAAACCCAAGTGAAACTGTTTTGTGCAATTCTATGGGCATGATTGCAGGCGGAAACGCTGTTGTATTCAACCCCCATCCTAACGCTTGCAGAACAGCTAACTACGCAGTTGATTTAGTAAACCGCGCTATTTTGGAAGCAGGTGGCCCCGAAAACTTAGTTGTTTCTGTTAAGAAACCTACTATGGATTCTTCCAACGAAATGGTTGCTTCTCCTATAGTTCGTATGCTTGTTGCAACTGGTGGTCCGGGTGTTGTTAAGATGCTCTTATCTTCAGGTAAAAAAGCTATCGGTGCAGGCGCAGGAAATCCTCCTGTTATAGTTGACGAAACAGCTGATATTAAAAAAGCTGCAAAAGACATTGTTGCAGGCTCAAGCTTTGACAACAACTTACCATGTATTGCTGAAAAAGAATGCTTTGTAGTAGAATCTGTAGCAGATGAACTTATCGCAAGAATGCAGGAATCAAATGCTTACTTATTAAAGGGTAAACAGATTGATGATTTAGTAAAAATTGCTCTTGTTGAAAAAGACGGAAAATATTCCATCAATAAAAAATGGGTTGGAAAAGACGCAAAATTGTTCTTAAAAGAACTTGGAATTGACGCAGACCCTCGTCTTATTATTTGCGAAACAGAAAGCTTGCATCCTTTTGTTCAAGTTGAAATGATGATGCCTATCTTGCCGATTGTTCGTGTAAAAGACATTGACGAAGCCATCGCATGTGCGGTTAAAGCAGAACACGGAAACAGACATTCCGCTCACATTCATTCTAAAAATGTAGACCACTTAACACGCTTTGCACGCGAAGTTGAAACAACAATCTTTGTTAAAAATGCACCGTCTTATGCAGGTATCGGCGCAGGTGGAGAGGGCTATACAACCTTCACTATTGCAGGCCCGACAGGTGAAGGCTTAACTGCTGCTCATTCATTCACAAGACAACGCCGTTGCGTTTTAGTTGACGGATTGCACATTGTTTGATGCAAAAGATTTTACATTTTAAACTAAAGGAAGGTGAAATCAGGCATGAACATAAACGAAATTGAAAAAATTGTTAAAGCCACAATGGACAGCTACCAGCCGTCAAAAAAAGAAACTGACGAGCCTGTTAAAATAGGTGTTTCACAGCGTCATGTTCATTTATCACAGCAAGACCTTGAAACCTTGTTCGGCAAAGACTACGAGCTTACAAAGAAAAAAGTTCTGATGGGCAGAGAATATGCTGCTGAAGAATGTGTAACTTTGGTTGGTCCGTCTTTAAAAGCTATAGAAAAAGTAAGAGTTTTAGGTCCAGTCAGAAAAAACACACAGGTTGAAATTTCAAGAACAGACACATTTATACT
>JAFWXG010000029.1 GCA_017523005.1 Clostridia bacterium | reverse complement strand
ATAAATTTCTCTTAATTTTGAGTTTTCTCTGTATTCCCAAGGCTCGTATCTGCCTGATTTTTTTGCGATTGCACCATTATATTGTGCAAAATACATCATCTTATCCTCTAAAAAATCAAGTGCCGTTTTTTTATTACTCCTTAATGCGTGATGAAATAACACGCTGTCTGTTTTCGTTTCTAAAATACCTAAATTCAAGGAGGTTTCAACTAAGCCGTCAATACTTTTGCTCATGTCAATTACTCCGTTCGGCACAGTCAGAAGCATATAGCAAAGTTTTTCTCTTGCCGTTTTATCAAAGACATCAAAATTTCCCGAATTTTCGACATTTACCTCTAAAATTATATTCTTTTCACGGTCTTTTAATTCTTCTTTAATTATCGAAAAATAACCATGTAATGCGTCTACGAGTTTTTCTTCGTTTTGAGCAACCAATTCCAAAGTGCAGGAAACAGGGATAGCATTCGCTTTTGTTCCGCCATTTACAGAGATAATATCAAAATCAAGCTCTTTAATATGGTTTAAAATTCTGCCCATAAGCTGCGAGGCATTTACTCTGCCTTTGTCAATCTCAACTCCTGAATGACCGCCCTTGAGACCTTTTACAGAAACACAAACTTTTGTGCCGTTCACATTTTTTCTTGAAACGGGCAAGCTTACTTTTATGTCACTGCCACCTGCACACGATACTGTTACGGTATCCCCTTCTTCTGCATCTAAATTTATCATTCTTTTAGATTTAAGCGCTGACACATCTAATTTTGATGCACCAATCATACCAATCTCTTCGTCAGTTGTAAACACCGCTTCTATAGGCGGATGACTTATGGTGTCATCTTCCAAAATTGCTAAAATCATAGCAACTGCAATACCATTATCCGCACCAAGTGTTGTGCCGTTTGCTTTTAGAAAATCTCCGTCTTTAATTATTTCAATTCCGTCTTTTTCAAAATCTATGTCTTTGTTTTCTTCTTTCTGGCACACCATGTCAAGATGCCCCTGAAGAATAACAGGTTCTTTTTTTTCATATCCTTTAGATGCGTCTTTAAAAATTACAACATTTTTAGCATCATCTACAATATATATTAAACCATTTTGCTTTGCGAAATTTACGCAATAAAGGCTTATTTTATCCATGTCCCCCGACCCACGCGGAACAGCAGATATTTCTTCAAAATATTTAAATACACTTTGGAGTTTCAAAGCCTCAAAATCATTCATACCTTTTCATCATCCTCCAACCATAATTTATAATAGTATACCACAATCTGCATAAAATTACAACAAAAAAACTTGCATGGTTAGATGCAAGTTTTTTATTATTTAAATTATTAGTTGCATTCAGCAGTTAATGGTCCTGCAAGCTCTTTTAAGTAGAAGAGTTTGCCTGGAAGTGTTGGCATGAATGTTGATGTGATATTCATGTCAGGACCATAATGCAAGGTGGTTAAGAAGCTCATACCCTGCCAGCCCATGCCTCTGCCTAAAGCACCGTCGCAACCGCCGATGATGTAGTCAGCCTGTAAGAATAAGCCAGGTCCAATAGTGTTTGCACGGCATGGAACTAATGTTGTTCTGCTCTTAAAGCTTGTGATTGCATTCTGTTCGATTGTAAGAGGATGCAATTTAGCACCAATTCTGTAGCAAGCAGATTTCCATTCTTCAACAGAGTTATAATCTTCAGCAAACTGTGGTTCCCAGAAAGCGATGTGACACATTCTACCGATACCGAATACGAGAACGAGCTTTGCGCCCTCTGCCTTAAGTGCGGCAATCTTGCCGGGGTATGTAGGAAGATTATCCTTTGTTGCAAAGTTTCTCT
>JAFWXG010000028.1 GCA_017523005.1 Clostridia bacterium | reverse complement strand
TCTCGCTGTATACACATACAGCTTCGGGGACACCCCTACGGGTTCAGTTTGTCCGTTCTACACATTTTTTCCTATCCCTAAAAGATGTTTTATAATAATCTTATATATTCGATAAGGGGAGTAAGCAGAAGTTTATCAAGTGCTATATATGCCCCTATGACGAGCACAAATATTAAAATTGCAAGGAGTCCTAATTTAGGGCTTTTTTCTTTGCTTTCGTCTTTTTGGTTATCACTCATTTTAAAACCTCCTTAATTCCGTGTGGCGCAATATCTAAAATATTTTCACTTGCACGATTTATTAAAAGAGTATAACTTTGTTCTTTGTTAAATCTTCTTACACCAAACACATTTTCGTTAAGTGCTATAAATTCGGTTTCCCCTGATTTTAAGCAGTCGAGTGCAGAGCGAAGAGAAGTATACTTTTTGTAAATGTCAAATATTTGCTTGTTTTCATTTCCCCACGGATACGGCTTTCGGTTGTCGGGGTCTTTTCCGCCTGTAACGCCCACCTCGTCGCCGTAGTATATGCACGGAACACCAGGGAATACAAACTGCAAAGCTACAAGCTGTATTAAAAGTGATACAGGCTTTTCGGGCAAAATGCTCTCAGCCTCTGTTAAAATTCTTGTTGTGTCATGAGTGCCAAGTAAGTTGAAATTCCCGTAAAAAGCTTTTTTCGGATAGTTTTCCATTAGAGATAAAAATGTATTTTTAAGTTTAAATGCATCTATATCGTGTCTAAAAAATGCGAGAAGATTGTCGCGGAACGGATAGTTCATAACACAGTCAAGCTCGCGGTGTGTAAAATATTTCTTTAAGGTGTTATATGCGACTTTGTTTGAGGCGTCTTCCCATACTTCGCCCATCACGATTGCGTCTTTGTTGATAGCTTTTACCTGTTTATATAATTTAGACAAGAAGTTATCAGAAAGTTCGTCTGCAACATCTAATCTCCAGCCACCTATTCCAAGACTGGTCCAGTATTTTATAACACTTTCATTTCCATCAATCAAATATTTTTGAACTTCTTCGTTTTCTTTTTCTAAATCGGGCAGGTCTGAAACGCCCCACCAGCATTTATACTTATCAGGATAATTTTCAAACTTAAACCAATTTCTGTATTTGGAGTTTGCATTTCTGTATGCACCGTCATCGCCGTAATTTCCGTAGCGGTTAAAATACAAACTGTCCGCACCAACATGGTTAAAAACTCCGTCTAAAATAAGCTTAATTCCGTATTTATCAGCTTTTTTTACTAAAGATTTAAAATCTTCTAAAGTGCCAAGTACATTGTCGATTTTTTTAAAATCTGCGGTTGAATAGCGGTGGTTTGAGCTTGATTCAAATATAGGATTTAAATAGATTGCGGTTATTCCTAGTTCTTTTAGATAGGGGAGTTTTTCTTCAACCCCTTTTAAATTACCGCCGTAAAAGTCCCACTTATCTATGCCGCCGTAATGATTTCTTAAGTATTTTGGTTGCTCGCCCCATTCTCTGTATACCGCATTTTGTTTTGCTTTAATCACATTTCCGCCAACATTAAATCTGTCGGGAAAGATTTGGTATACAATCCCTTTTTCATACCAGTCGGGAAGAGAGGGGGTTTCTTCATAGACAGTCAGCTGAAAGGCGTCTTCGTTTTTCTCTGCTCTTATTCCAATTCCGTCTTCTCCGCGTTTTATGTCGAACTTATTACCATTTAAGTCGGTTACATAAAACCAGTAATAAGTAAGCCCTGCTGACAAAAAAGTTATAGTTGTTTCAAAGCAATCCTTGTTTTTGTGCATAACAAAATTGCCCAGAGTGTCGGTGCAAAGGGTTGCTTCCGTAAGCTCTGAAGCGTCTATACTAAAATGAACCGAGGTATTACAACAAACCGCCCCGAAGGGCGATTTGTATTTTTCGGAAAAAGGATTGTAATAAGCCACAATTAGCCTTCTTTCTTGATATTATTTAACGAAATACGGAGAAATTCCCCAGATTTCATCGGCATATCTTAAAATGGTGTTATCACTTGAAAATCTGCCTGATTTTGCAATGTTTATAACCGCAGATTTATGCCAGCTGTCACGGTCACGGTATTTTTTATAAATCTCGTTGTTAGCCTTAACATATCCGTCAAAATCTTTTAGCATGAAGAACTCGTCATTCCAGGTTACTAAGTGGTTATATATTTCATCAAATTCGCCTGCTGTTGAGGAATAAAAATCTCCTTTTAACTGGTCTAAAACTCGTTTTAAACGCGGGTCATTATAATAAAGCTCTGAAGACAAATATCCGCCGTTTTTATAGAAGTTTATAACTTCCTCAGATGAAAGACCAAAGGTTACAATATTTTCTTCTCCTACAGCATCATAAATTTCGACATTAGCGCCATCCATTGTAGCAAGTGTAACCGCACCATTCATCATAAACTTCATGTTACTTGTACCCGATGCCTCTTTTGACGCAGTAGAAATCTGCAAGCTTACATTTGATGCAGGAATAATTCTCTGTGCTGCGTCTACATTGTAGTTTGGCACAAATACTACCTTGATTTTTCCGTTGATACGCGGGTCATTGTTTACTTTGTCTGCTACAGAGTGAATAAGCTTGATAACTTTTTTCGCTAAGCTGTAAGATGAAAATGCTTTTGCACCGAAAATAAATGTACAAGGCGGGATGTCTAAACCTGGATTGTCAAGCAATTCGTTGTAAAGATACATAATATAAAGGATATTTAATGTCTGGCGTTTGTATGCGTGAAGTCTTTTTACCTGTGATAAAAACAGACTGTGAGTGTCCAAAGTAAAGCCGTAGTTCTTTTCAACAAAATGGCTCATTTCGATTTTCTTGTTATGCTTAATTGCGGCAAACTGCTCTCTGAAATTTTTATCATCCGCAAATGGAAGAAGTTCTTCTAACAAATTAGGCTCTTTCATCCATTTGTCTCCGATTGCTTCGCAGATAAGCTTTGTAAGTCCTGGGTTTGCAGACATAAGCCAGCGTCTGTGTGTAATGCCGTTTGTTTTGTTGTTGAATTTATTTGGATAGTGCTGGTGGAATTCTTTTAATTCCTGATTTTTCAAGATTTCGGTATGAAGTGCGGCAACACCGTTTACAGAGTGGCTTCCTACAATAGCAAGGTTTGCCATACGGATTTTGTTGTCCCACATAATAGACATCTTTTTGCGTTTTTCGTTGTCATCAGGATAGCGCTCACGAAGTTCTGTGTCAAATCTTCTGTTGATTTCTTCAATAATCATATACACACGCGGAAGAAGTTCTTTCATCAAAGAATTGTCTATTTTTTCAAGAGCTTCTGCCATGATTGTATGGTTGGTGTATGCCATTGTTTTTGTGGTTATATCCCATGCAACGCTCCACGCAATATTTTCTTCGTCAACTAAAATTCGCATAAGCTCTGCAACAGCCAAAGACGGATGTGTGTCGTTTATGTGAACTGCATGATATTTGTGGAAGTCTAAAATATCTCTGCCTAATTTTTTGTGCTTGTTAAGCATACTCTGAAGTCCTGCAGACACAAAGAAATACTCCTGTTTTAAGCGCAAACGCTTGCCCACAGAGGTTGCGTCGTTGGGGTAGAGCATACCTGAAATAAGCTCTGCATCATTTTTGTTTTGAGCAGATTTTATATATTCGCCCTGATTAAATTCTTCAAAATTGATGTCTTCGCCCTTTGTTTTTGCACTCCACAAGCGAAGAGTGTTAACATTTTTACAGTCAAAACCAACAACAGGGACATCATAAGGAACGGCTAAAACTTCGTCGTAGTCTGTGTGGTCCACCTGAATTTGACCGTTTTCGTCAATATCAACTTCAACACGACCGCCGTATTTTACGGTAACAGCCTCGTCTTCTCTTCTCATTTCCCAGATATTTTCCTGCTTTAACCAGTTGTCAGACTCTTCAACCTGATATCCGTTAACAATTTTCTGTTTGAACAAGCCATACTGATAACGAATTCCCTGACCGTATGCAGGAACACCTGTTGAACTCATTGAGTCTAAAAAGCAAGCGGCAAGTCTTCCAAGTCCGCCGTTTCCAAGACCAGGTTCTATTTCCATATCTTCCATTTCTTCCAAAGAAATACCAAGCTCTGCCAAAGCTTCTCTGCACTCGTCTTTAATGCCTAAATTGATTAAATTGCTGTCAAGCAATTTGCCGAGCAGAAACTCCATAGAGAAATAATGAACCTGTTTTAAACCTTTATCATTATACTGCTTTTTGGTTTCATACCAATACTCTGAGACATAGTCGCGTATTAGTCTTCCGAATGCTTCGTAGATGTGAAGCGGACTTGCTTCCGATACATCCTTTGCATATCTTGTAACAAGCTTCTTGGTAAAATCCTGTTTAATTTGTTCTTTTGTTTTGTGTAACATATTAAGCCACCTGCTTTCAATTTTTTGTCAGAGCTTCTCGTAAAGCTTTATATATTTTTTAGCCGATTTGCTCCAATTATAGTTAGCCCTAATGCCTCGTTTCATTAAACCGAGCCATGCAGGCTTATTTTCTTTATAAACTTTTAATGCATAACGCAAAACATTCATCATGCTGTGGGAATTAAAGTCTGAAAATGAAAATCCGTTTCCGCTATTTTTATATTCGTTGTAAGGAGAAATGGTGTCTTTTAAGCCGCCTGTTTCGCGAACAAGAGGAACAGCACCATACCTTAACGCAATCATCTGTCCTAATCCGCAAGGCTCAAACAATGAAGGCATTAAAAACAAGTCGCACCCTGCATATATTTTACTTGCAAGCTCTTCCGAGAAAAAGAAATTAGCCGAAATACGCTCAGGATATCTTTTTGCATAATAACCTAAAACTTCTTCGTATTTACTGTCTCCTGTCCCCAAAACCACAAGCTGACAGCCCTCACTCATGATGTTTTCTATCTCGGGCATAACAAGGTCCAAGCCTTTTTGCTGAGTCAGTCTGCTTACAATACCGATAACGGGAGCATCTTTATCAACTGCTAAATTAAGCTCTTTTTGCAACGCTACTTTATTTTTGACCCTGTCTTCTATGCTTTTTGAGCTGTAATTGAATGATATGTTTTTATCTGTTTCGGGGTTATTTATTTCATAATTTAAACCATTTAAAATGCCTGAAAGCTTCTTTTTGCGTTTTTCAAGCACCTTGCTTAAACCCTCGCCGTAAAAGTCATCTAAAATTTCTTTTGCGTAAGTTGGGCTTACGGCGGTTATTTTGTCGGAATACACAATTCCTGCTTTCATAAACGAAATACTGTCATAAAATTTTATCTTTTCGTCATCATAGAAGCTGTCGTCTAAACCGAATAATTCAGTTAGGGTCTGCCTTGGGAAAACTCCCTGAAATTTTAAATTATGAATAGTAAAAAGCGTTTTGGCATCTGCTTTTGTTCCTTTGTAAAATTCTTTCATCAAAAGGGGTATCATGCCTGTATGCCAGTCGTTCAAATGGTAAATGTCAACTTTGAACTTATCAATATTTAAAACCGCCTCTAATACTGCACGACTGAAAAATGCAAACCTTTCTCCGTCATCATAATAGCCGTATGCTCTGTCGCGGTTAAAATAATACTCGTTGTAAAGGAAATAAAAATCCATACCCTGATAAGAATAAGAATATAATGCACAAGGCTGTTCTCTCCATCCTACACGAACCTTAAATTCAGCAATAAGGGCAGAATCCTTTTGATACTGCAAGAAAATTTCTTTATACATGGGGCACATAATTTTTACATTTTGTCCCTCGTTTGTAAGCTCTTTTGGGAGCGCATAAGATACATCTGCCAGTCCGCCTGTTTTAATGAACGGGTAAACTTCTGCAGTCACAAACAGAATGTTTTTCATTTTTACCATCCTTTCTGCATCAAATACTATTCTATTCTACCACAAAAAAGTTGTTTTGTCATTATTTTTTTGGATATTTTATTAAAAATATATTATTTGGAAAAATTTTTCTTAAAAAATAATAACTTTTTTTCAAAAAACACTTGATTATTTCTGAAAAATGTTTTACAATATAGAAAAGTGGTGGAAAAGGACACAAAGTGACACGAAGTGGTGGATAACTCGTGGATAACGGGGATAACTTTCAAAGAAAGGGGTGGATACATTGTTAATCGGTACATACGAACATAATATGGACGCGAAAAACAGGGTTATTATGCCTGCAAAGTTCCGCGAAGCGATTGGCGATAAATTCTGCCTTACTTTAGGTTTTGACGGTTGTATCCGCGCTTACGGCGATGCTGAATGGCTTAAATACAAAGAACGCTTTGAGGGACTCCCTGAAAGTAATCAGAACGCAAGAAGAATTCAGCGTTTGATTTTTGCAAACTCTTGTGACTGTGAAGTGGACAAGCAGGGAAGAGTAATTATCCCCCCAAACCTTTTAAAGCACGCAGAACTTGATAAAAGCGTTGTCATTATCGGACAATCTTCATATATAGAAATATGGGCAAAGGAAAGATGGTCTACCTATCAGCCCGAGGAACAAACACTCAATCTGGAAGAACTTATTGGTTCTTTATCAGAGTATGGTCGGTAAGATATGGAATTTAAACATATATCAGTAATGCTTGAGGAATGTATGCAAGCGCTCAATCTTAAAGACGGAGGCGTCTATGTTGACGGAACTTTAGGCGGTGCAGGACATTCATATCAGATATTAAACCGAACTAAAAACACTAAACTTATAGGTATAGACCGCGACAATGATGCGTTGCAAGCTGCAGGCAAACGGTTAGAGGTGTTTGGGGACAGAGCAATTTTGTGCAAAGGAAATTTTTGTGAAGTTTCCCGCATCTTAAAAGAAAAAAATATCAGCGGTATTGACGGAGCGTTACTTGATTTGGGAGTTTCTTCTTATCAGCTTGATAACGGAGAAAGAGGTTTTTCCTATAACCATAATGCAAGGCTTGATATGAGAATGGACAAGACCTCAGGAATTTCGGCATACGATGTTGTTAATACATATAAGAAAGAAGAACTGACTGCAATTTTCCGTGACTATGGCGAAGAAAAATTTGCATCTGCTATTGCATCAAGGATAGTTTCTGCAAGAGAAACAAAGCCTGTTGAAACAACATTTGAATTGGTTGAGCTTATCAAAGCAGGAATTCCTGCCCGTGCAAGACGAGAGGGCGGACACCCCGCAAAAAGAACATTTCAGGCAATCAGAATAGAAGTTAATGATGAATTAAACAGCTTAAAGCAAGCGGTCAAAGATTTTTTCGACCTGCTTAACCCAGGCGGAAGACTTGCAATAATCACATTTCACTCATTAGAGGACAGAATAGTGAAAACTGCATTTAATGAGTATTGCAAAGGCTGTACCTGTCCGCCGGATTTCCCGATTTGTGTTTGCGGGAATAAACCTAAAGGTAAATTGGTATTCAGAAAACCTGTTACTGCAGGAGATGAAGAGCTTGAATGCAATTCAAGGTCGTCATGTGCAAAACTTCGTGCGATAGAAAAAATTTAAAAAAGATTGGAGAGCGTTATGGCAAGAGAATATGCTTATGATTATTCAGCTTACACAGCTGAAAGGGCGTTACCTTATAAAAGTCCTAAGGTACAAGAACGAGAAATCCCAAAGATAAAGCCAAGAGTCAAAACAAAATATTCTTTGAACCGCATTTTGAGTGTTGCCCTGATTGCAACAATTTTTGTGGTTGTATTCCGTTACACACTTATAAACGAAATGAACGCTAACAATACCAAGCTTTCAAGGGAGTTAAGCGCAGTTACAGCCGAAACCGACCTTGCAAGAATTACACTTGACAGAACAACAGACTTAAATTATGTTGAAAATACTGCAAGAGAAATGCTCGGAATGGACTTTCCTCAGTCATACCAGATGACAAATGTAACACTCACATTCCCTGATAAAGCCGTTAAAGCGGAAAATCAGGCGGGAGTATTTCAAACTGTAGGAAATTTCTTCGGAGATATTTTGGAATACTTGTATTGATTTAAACTATATATAGAACAGACAATAAAAAGACAAAAGGTACATATTAGAAATAATTATGTACCTTTTTTTCCCTATTTCTAAGGGTTTATGACACACCAAATAAAAAAGGAGAGAACAATGGCCAAGGTCGGAAAATCGTTTAAAAAAAGAATGCTTTTTATAGCGGTTATATTTGCGTTAGTTTTGGTTTCAGCAGTGGGTAAGCTTGTTTGGTTGCAGCTTATCACAGGCGGAGAACTTAAAGCTAAAGCTATTCAGCAACAAACCAGCGACAAGGTTGTAAGCGCAAAAAGAGGCACTATTTACGATAGAAATTTAAAGGCTTTGGCAGTTTCTGCATCAGTTGAAACGGTGGTTGTAAACCCAAAGGTTATAAAGCAGGAGCACATGGAAAACAATGTGGCTATACATCTTTCAAGAATTTTAGACATGGACTTTGAAGATGTGCATAAAATTGTAACTAAAAATTCAAGCTATGAATATGTAAAGCGTAAGGTTGAAACAGAGAAAACACAGGAAATCAAAGAGCTTATTGCAGACGGCAAAATAGTGGGCATTTCTCTGATAGAAGACTCCAAACGCTATTATCCTTATAATAACTTTGCATCACACATAATAGGATTTACGGGTACTGACAATCAAGGTCTTTTAGGC
>JAFWXG010000027.1 GCA_017523005.1 Clostridia bacterium | reverse complement strand
TCATCAAGAATGCTACAAAAGATGAACCTACAGAACCACGCGAACCAACAAGATATCCGTGGTCTAACGAATCCCAAACAAGTTTTTGGGCAATTACATACATCACAGAAAACCCATTATCAATAATCGAATGAAGTTCTTTTTCCATTCTCTCTTTTACCCTAGGTGGAAGATTTTCGCCGTATATTTCTTTTGCTCTTGCTTCGGATATATTCCTAACATCTTGTTCAGCACCTTCAATGCTTGGTGCGTAGGGTTGTTTTGGGATAGGATGTAAGTCATCTTCTACCATATCTGCAATAAGATTTGGGTTATTTATAACAGCATTTTCTTTTGTTTCGTCATCAAGATAGTAAAACTCGTCAAGCATTTCTTCTGTTGTTCTTAAATATAACGGCGCTTGATTATCCGCATCATTATATCCCTGACCTGCCTGAATAACCGAACGGAATATACTGTCTTCTTCGTTTAGAAAATGAGCATCACAGGTCGCAACATAAGGTTTATTCAGCTCTTTTGCAAGATTTATAATTGTTTTGTTGTTTTCAATAAGCTGGTCTACACCGCTCGCCATTCCATTTTCAAGCATAAATCTATTGTTGCCGAGCGGTTGAATTTCAAGATAATCATAAAATTCTGCAACTTTTTTTAGTTCTTCAAAAGATTTACCTTCTATAATTGAACGGTAAAGCTCCCCTGCTTCACACGCAGAACCAACAATTATACCTTCTCTGTTTCTTTCAAGTACACTTCTCGGCACTCTTGGTCTTTTATGGAAATAGTTAATATGTGATTCTGATATAATCCTATATAAATTTTTCATGCCTGTCTGGTTTTTAACAAGTAAAATTGCATGATATGTCTTTTGTTTTGTGAAATCGAATTGAGCAACTTTTTCATTTAATTCGTTTACAGTTTTAATGTATTGTGTTTCCTGTATTTTTGAAATTAAGGATAAGAATATTTTTGCGCAAGTATTTGCATCATCATCAGCTCTGTGATGACTTCCCATATCTATATCATATCTACCCGCAACAGCATCTAATGTATGTTTTTTCTGTGTTACATCAACACAACGGGATAAAACAAGCGTGTCTATAGATGGATTTTCAAACTTTAGATTTCTTTTTAAGCAAGCATAGGAAATAAACCCTGTGTCAAAGGGTGCATTATGTGCAATCAAGGGTGAATCTCCTATAAATTCTAAAAATTCGGGCAAAACAGCATCTAAATTAGGTTTACCCTCTAACATTTCGTTAGTTATTCCTGTTAAATTTGTTGTAAATTCAGAAACAGAAAATCCTGGATTTATAAGTGCGTCAAAGGAATCTACAACATTCCCGTTTTGAATTTTAACAGCACCAATCTCAATTATTTCCGCATTTAACGGACTTAAGCCTGTTGTTTCAATATCAAATGCTACAAATGTACCATTTAAAGGCTCATTACATTCTCCATCTACAATTTTGATACTGTCATCAATGAGATAACATTCAGTACCATAAATAATTTTAATTTTATATTTATTACCCGCATCATACGCATCAGGAAATGCCTGAACAACACCATGGTCAGTTATAGCTATGGCCTTGTGTCCCCATTTAGCCGCTTGTTTTACTGCTTCATCTGCTTCTATGACAGAATCCATCATACTCATTTTGGTATGAAGATGCAGTTCTACTCTCTTTTTTTCAGCATTATCTTGTTTTTCGGGCAAAGTTATTTCTGAAATAGCAGTTGCCATAAAAACCGTTTCTCTGTCATAAGTATCATATTTTGGATTTCC
>JAFWXG010000026.1 GCA_017523005.1 Clostridia bacterium | reverse complement strand
TTTACAATGAACATTTTGGAACAATTCCTAATGCAATATCAAGGCTGCCTTTTACTAGTTAGCCACGACCGCTATTTTATGGACAAATGCGCCCAATCATATTTTATTTTAGAACCAGATGGCAGTGTCAGCGGATTCGTAGGCACTTGCAGCGACTACCTTGAACTACTGGCCGAAAAAGAAAAGGCGGGGGAAGTCTCCGTCTTTCCCCTTCGATTTCCGTCAATTTGTAGCAATTTTAATCTTCTTTTTTCAAATATTTTACAAAATCCTGTAGTAAAATCAATTATAGATAATTTGTTTTATTCCCTTTCTATTCCCTTTTGTGCTGCTTCCATATCGCTCATCATATCAAGGATAATCTGCTGTTTGTTCGGCGGCAACATCTGCCACCTTGTACCAACAGAAGCACCTTCCGGCGTGAGTGTTTGCGCTCTCAATAAATCTACAAGGGAGTTTACAACGGCTTGTTGAGCCTGCGAAAGTTCCTGCAATCTTCCGGGTAATTTTTCGTTTCCGGGCTTCAATCCGACATCTTCACCCAATACAAGATAGTCCACAGGAACATCAAGAATCTTTGCAATTTTTACGGCGACATCGGCGCGTGGTATTCTGTCGTTGTCTTTCCATGACGACATACCTGTACGAGATATACCAACGGCATCGGCAATGTCAGCCTTATTCTTGCCTTTTTCGGCTATAAGGCGTTCAAATCTATCGTTGAAGTTTTCCATTCTGCTAATATTATCGTCAATTTTACGCAAATATTCAATATTTCGACCAAAATTAAGTATAAAACAGTAAATTATAGTCCTTTTATTCTGTATTTCGGACTACCTGCAATATTTAGTATTTTATCAAGGTTTTAATACGATTTATCATTGACATAATACGATTGCAAGTATTATTATACTAAATATCAACAAGCCTCTTAGAGGTTATCGTTGGGTTTTTCTTCTGCCCCTTGCTTGGGTCAGAGCTTGCAAGGGGTTTCTTTTTTGAAGAAAAACGATAAGGCATTTTTGGAATTATCTGGCTTTTCCAAAACTGCTTTATGCAGACTTAGGGCTTTGTGCCGCGTAGTATTGCCAGAATACGAAACGGTTTCAAAGCCCTTCTTTTTTGGTGAGGTGTTTCCATGAGAACATTCCCGAAATGCGATTCAAAATCCGTTGAAAAGATTATTGAACACGCAATTAAAAACATCTGCACTGACGGCATTAAGAATTCTGACAGCTCTACATTTATCTTTCAAGAAGAAAAAGTAATCTGCACTTTCAACTTGCTGGATAAATCCGGCTTCAAGAACCGCTTGCTTAACAGTTGCTATTATCTGTCTTTGACTTTTTGCGGTATCACAAAAGACGGCAAAAGTTATATTCAGCCGTTCGACCACAAAAGAGCGGCAAAAATTATCAAGGCATTTTTTCCGAAAACAAATCTTGTCTGGGAACACGCCCCTTTCACGAAAGAAGGAGCTGCCGCCTGTACACATCATTTCTATCTGTTCGTTTCAATTCCTTACGGTAGAACGCCTGTAATTCTGCAGGCAGACGATATGAAAGAACTGATTGAAAACAAATATATCCTGTATGAAGGGGGAAAATAAACATGAAAATTGCATTGCTCGCACAGCAGATTGAGGATTTGGGAGCGGAAATTTTGAATATTTCCAAAAAGAAAACTTTTGACGGAAATGTTTATACCGTTGATATTGCTGAACCGGGAATTCGTGAGGAACAGGAAGAAAAGGTTGAATCACGAAAAGTTGAATACGCTGAAATAATGTCTATCGCCCACCCCGGCGTTTATTCTACAACAATTTTTCAAATGCTCCGTAAATGGTGTAACAACGGCGAAGCTGATAAATATGTAACAGCGGGTCAGCAGATTCTTATTCCGCATTTCAAAGTTCCAGCCGTCAAAGATTGTGACGGTGAAGAATTTGACGAAATTGACCTTGAAAATGTTGTCATTACCGCCGTTCATGTTGAGCCTCGCCGTGTAGTTTTCAACTTTGAGGATATTCTTTTCAGACATGATGTTGATTATGAAAAATCCGGCAAGCCGTTTGAAGAAACACCGCTCGGCGTTTACCTTGCTGAACACTTTGCAAAAGCTCTCAAAGAATACACAGGAAAAGTCAATGTTTCCCTGCTCTCAAAAGACAATGTTTTCAATGAGAACAGCAAGGATTATATGCCGTATTTCAAGGCAATTAAAAACAGAATCAAAGTTCTTGCTTTTGATAATGATACTTGGTGGTGGTGGCTGAAAACGCCTAGTGCGTTGAACTCCACCTACTTCTGCGGTGTCGGCTACTATGGTAATAGCGGCGGCGACGCTGCGAGTAATACTGATGGCGGCGTTGCGCCCGCTTTCGAGTTTACCGCTGAAAGCGAGTAAACTCTCTTAAATCTTGAAATCTCCCGGCTTTACGCCGGGAAGAAAATAGACTTGTATATCCAATCTGTAGAGGGGCTTTATGGGAGCAATAAAAAGTGCAAAAGATGAAGTTTATGAAAATTTGGGCGGGTTTATAACAAAGGAGCTTTGCGATTATGTGCTTGAAGATTTAACGCCGCCGCTTGGTGCAGAACGAATATTTCCAGACAGCTTTGGGAAATACGGTTTTACTATAAGCGGGATTTCAGACGGCTGGAAATGGTATGAAGATAAAGTAAAGTCAGCCCCGAAAACAGATTTGCTTATTATGATTTCCATAGCAAATACTTATTGGCTGAATAAATATATGAAATGGTATGATGAAAAAAAATAATATGAGATTAAGAAAGTTCACCGTAGGTTATATGTTCGGCTGTCTTGGAATGTTAATCAGCAAAAGCGATTTAAGCAAACCAGCACAACTGATTGTACTTTTTGCATTTTGTTTGGGCGGACAGTTTTTAGCAGACGCAATCTGCAAGGATTAAACTATGGAAATCGTTATATCTATTGTGCTTGTTATTTTAATCGGCGGACTAGCCGCAAGTGCCGTATATTTGAATCTGTTTGACCGTGAAAACGAAAACAAGGAAGATGAAATTGAATAAAATTATTTACATCAGCGGGAAAATTACAGGTGATGAAAACTATGTAAAAAAGTTTGCCGAAGCCGAAAGAATACTTACAGAAAAAGGCTTTAAAGTCATAAATCCCTGCAAAATCGGCGAGTATGAATTCTTTTCATACGAGCAATTTTTACATATCGACTTCGCGCTTATAGATTGCTGTGACGCTCTCTTCATGCTCCCAGATTGGCGCAATTCAAAAGGCGCAATCAGAGAATGGCACTATGCACAGGCACACGGAAAAACAATCATCTTCCAGAGCGAATTAAGCGAGATTGAAAAGAAGATTGTTAAACAATCTCCGTTCCTGTAGTCTTATCAATAACCCTTAATTCAGCGTTAAGGGTTTCTAAAATCTTCTCCAAATCAGAAACTTTCATATCGTTTCGGTAGAGCTTGTTAAAAAGATTCTGCTTTGAATTTCCCATTGTTACGGATAATTCCGCGATAGTCGTATTGCGTTTTACACACAATATCTTGATTATTTCGCTTATGTTCATGCAGTAATATTAAACCATTTACTTTAATAAATCAACATAAACATTGAATATTTATACTAATCTATTTACTTTTACTTGACTTATTAAACTAGATAGTTTAATATAATGGTGTAGGGTGATTGAAGCCTTGCAAGGAGCTGATTATGAACGCAGGAAACAGACGAAAGAAATGGTACAAATATTGTTTGGATTCAAAGGTGTTAGACCGTTGCGGAATGGCTGAATTGCGAATGACAAAAGATGTCGCTTCTTACAATCCCGCTATGT
>JAFWXG010000261.1 GCA_017523005.1 Clostridia bacterium | reverse complement strand
TGAGCCTTTCCCAGATAGTTTTAGGAACGGAAGGGTATTCCGAAAGGATTGATAAGAAAACCGCCTTTCATCTTATGGATTGTTATTTGGAAAACGGCGGAAATATTATTGATACTGCAAGACTTTATTGCGAAGGCAAGAGCGAGGTTGTTGTGGGAGAATATATTAAAGACAAAAGAGATAAGGTATATATTTCAACAAAATGTGCGCACCCGCCGACACTTAAGGATTTATCGCAGAGCAGACTTAACAAAGAGGATATTTTAGCAGATGTTGAGGAGAGCTTAAAAGCACTCGGCACAGATTACATAGATATTTTATGGCTTCACAGAGACGATGAAGAAAAGCAGGTTGGCCCGATAATAGACACATTAAACGGACTCGTAAAAGAGGGCAAAATACGATGCTTTGGTGCATCTAACTGGACTTATGACAGAATTAAAGAAGCTAATAAATACGCAAAAGAAACAAATCAGACAGGATTTTGTGCAAGTCAGGCGCTTTATAATATTGCTACCCGCTCATGTGTGTGGGATTTAAAGCTTGCATATATCGACGATGACAAAGAAAAATACGATAATGATAATATACCTGTGTTTGCATTTTCCTCGCAGGCAAAAGGATTTTTTGAAAAGTATGCATCAAATGAGCTTTCGGGAAAGGCAAAAGAAAGATATTTGAATGAAGGTTCGTTAAAAACATTTAATATAATCAAAGAACGAGCTGAAAAAGAAAACACCACCATATCTTATATGACACTAAAAATGTTACAGGAACAAAGTAAATTTGATGTTTTTCCGATAATAGGACCATCAAAATTATCGCAGTTAAAAAGCACATTAAATATTAAGTAGGAGAGTGGCAAATTTATGGAACTTAAGGGTAAGAAAATTTTATTTTTGGGAGACAGTATCACTGCAGGAGTGGGTGCCTCAAACGAAACAATGTTTATTGGAAACATTTAGAAAAAAATGACGGCTGTATTGTAAAGGGTTACGGCATAAGCGGAACAAGAATTGCAAATCAGCAAAAAGAAACACCAAACACTTTAAATTTATACTTCAGGACAAGACTTGCTGAAATGGATAATGATGCTGATGTTGTGGTAGTTTTTGGCGGAACAAATGATTACGGTCACGGTGACGCAGCCATGGGCAGTTTTTCGGACAGAACTGACGATACATTTTATGGAGCATTACATAACTTGTACCAGGACTTAATAAATAAGTATCCTACAGCAAGAATTGTAATTTTAACACCGCTTCACAGACTTAACGAAAACAATTATTATAACGAAAACGGAATTCGTTGCGTGGGTACATTAAGAGATTATGTAGAAAAAATTAAAGAAGTTGCAAAATACTATTCATTGCCTGTGCTTGACCTTTATAGCTTAAGCGGTTTTCAGCCAGATATAGAGTGTAATAAAAACTTATATCTTCCTGATGGTCTTCATCCGTCAGATTTAGGATATGAAAGAATATATAATCTGTTAAAAGAATTTTTGAAATCATTATAATATTAGCTTAGGAGAAACAAATGAAGAATAATAAGGCATTGATTTGTATAATTTTATCAGGACTTTTATGGGGTACTTCAGGTATATTTGTGCATTATTTAGCACCATACGGGATTACCTCAATGCAAATGACCGCAATCAGAGGCGTGGTATCCTTAATTGCAATAGGCATTTACATTTTAATAACAGATAGAGAACTCTTTAGGACAAACCTGCCCAATTTGCTATTTGGCGCAGGTGCGGGCTTAAGTATGTTTATAACCGCAAGTGCGTACTATACATCTATGCAGCTTACATCAGTATCTACAAGTGTAATCTTAATGTATACCGCTCCATTGTTTGTAATGGCATACTCTGTAATTTTTTTAAAAGAGAAATTTACATTTATCAAAGGAATTTCAGTAATTGGAATTTTTATTGGCTGTGCATTGGTTTCAGGTGTAGTAGGCGGAATGAAATATAATACATTAGGTATTATAATAGGTTTCATTTCAGGTATTGCATACAGTGCGTATAACATATTTACAAAAATAGAAATGAACAGAAAAATAAACCCGCTCACAGCAACTTTTTACTGTTATGTTTTTATGGCATTTTTTGCGGTAATATTCTCTTCACCGCAAAATCTTATTCCGATAGTTAAACTAAACCCGCCCGTATTTATTCTTGCATTTGCAGGACTTGGTGTATTGACATCTGCTATGCCATATTTTCTTTATACTATAGGACTTAAGAAATTACCAGCAGGAGTTGCTTCAAGTCTTGGAATTATAGAACCGCTCGCAGCAACACTTTACAGTATGATATTATTTAATGAAAAATTAAGCATTTATCATATTATAGGTGTAGTGCTTATACTTTGTGCAGTTGTGCTTTTAAGCAGACCAGAAGAGAAAGAGTAAATTTTCCATACATAATAATTTCTGTCAAATACAAGATTTTTGTTGAAAAAGGGAATATAATGTGATAAAATTATAGTATATTTATATACTATGAGGGAAACTTATGAAGAAATTTATTTGCTTGCTGACGCTTATGCTCTTGGTTTTCTTGCCTACATACGCATCAGCAATAGAATTACCTGAAATGATTAGAGTAGGGTTATATTTTGGTTCATCGTCCTTGCAGGAGGTAAAGGTATCTGCAGAGGGCGGAGTTAGTGTGTATCAAGGGGAAACTGATTTGGGCTGGTACGCTGAACCGTCTGTTACTTTACAGCAGGGCGTATGGACAATATCAGGCGGAGAACAACCCGTAACAGCTACAGGAGACAAGTTAACTTTAGTTTCAGCAGGCGGAAATCTTACAATTAACGGAAAACAATACCGCGGGGAGTTTGAACTTGTGCCAAACGGCGATAAAATTACTGTAGTAAACCACATTGGCCTGGAAGAATACTTGTATGGCGTTGTTCCGCTTGAAATGTCTACAGGCTGGCATATCGAAGCACTTAAAGCTCAGGCGGTTTGCGCAAGAACTTATGCAGTTAAAAGCATGGGTAAATATATGAGTCAGGGCTTTGATGTTTATAATACAACAATGTCACAGGTTTACGGCGGTGCATCTGTTGAAAAAGAAGACTGCACTAAAGCGGTAGACGAAAC
>JAFWXG010000260.1 GCA_017523005.1 Clostridia bacterium | reverse complement strand
GCCCCTGTTCAGGCAGAAGCTCCTGCTCCTGCGCCCGCACCTACACCTGCTCCTGCAGGCGGAGTGAAAGTTAACGCTCCAATGCCGGGAACAATCTCTGATGTTAAAGTTGCAGTAGGGGACAAGGTAACTAAAGGACAGGTTCTTGTTATCTTAGAAGCTATGAAAATGGAAAATGAAATTATGGCAGCAAATGACGGAACAGTAACAGCTGTGCTTGTATCAAAGGGCGCTTCTGTAAATACAGGAGATGCAATGGTAGTTTTAGGCTGATTTTAACACGAAAAGGAATGAGAAATAAATGTTGTCAGATGCTATTGTTAACTTTTTAAACAGTACAGGCTTTTCTGCTATTACATGGCAACAAGCGGTAATGATAGTTATATCGTTTGTTCTTTTGTACCTTGCTATTGTTAAGCAGTATGAACCGTTACTTCTGCTCTCTATTGCGTTTGGTATGCTTCTTGCAAATTTACCGCTTGCAAATTTAGGCTCAAGTGATGAGGGTGGGTTGCTGTATTATCTTTATAAAGGTGTAAAGCTTGGGATTTATCCGCCTTTAATCTTTTTAGGTGTCGGTGCGATGACAGACTTTGGTCCGCTTATTGCAAATCCAAAAAGTATTTTACTCGGTGCGGCAGCACAGGTTGGTATTTTTATTACATTCATAGGCGCCTTGCTTTTAGGACTTATCCCCGGAATAGAATTCGGAGTAAAGGAAGCGGCTTCGATTGGTATTATTGGTGGTGCAGACGGACCTACAGCTATATCTGTAACCACAAAACTTGCACCACACTTGTTAGGACCTATTGCGGTTGCTGCATATTCATACATGGCACTTGTGCCAATCATTCAGCCACCTATTATGAAAGCACTTACTACTAAAAAGGAGCGCGCGGTTGTAATGGAGCAGTTAAGACCTGTAAGCAAAACAGAAAAAATCATTTTCCCGATTGCAATCACAGTAATTGTTGCATTGATTTTGCCTGACGCAGCGTCACTCGTGGGTATGCTGATGCTTGGTAACCTTATGAAAGAATCAGGTGTAACAGAAAGATTATCAAAAACTGCACAGAATGAGCTTATGAATATTGTAACTATATTCTTAGGTGTTACAGTAGGAGCTACAGCAAATGGTGAAAACTTCCTTACACCTCAGACATTGGGTATTATAGCACTTGGTCTTATAGCATTCAGTATAAGTACAGCAAGCGGAGTTCTGTTTGGTAAACTGATGTATATTATAACCAAAGGCAAAGTTAATCCGCTCATAGGTGCGGCAGGTGTATCTGCTGTTCCAATGGCTGCTCGTGTAGCGCAAAAGGTTGGTCAGGAAGAAAATCCAAGCAACTTCCTTTTAATGCACGCTATGGGACCGAATGTAGCAGGTGTTATAGGTTCTGCAGTTGCTGCGGGTGTGTTTATGGCGCTCTACGGCGGAATGTAATTTGAAATTAGGAGGATTTACTTATGGCAAATAAAGTAGGTATTACCGAAACTATATTGCGAGATGCACATCAGTCTTTGATTGCAACACGCATGACCACAGAGGAAATGCTTCCAATCGTGGAAAAAATGGACAAAATCGGATATCATTCATTGGAAGCGTGGGGTGGTGCAACATTTGATTCATGCTTGAGATTTTTAAATGAAGACCCGTGGGAACGCTTAAGAAAAATTAAAGATAAAGCAAAAAACACACCTCTTCAAATGCTATTCAGAGGTCAGAATATATTAGGATATCGTCACTATGCAGATGATGTTGTTGAATACTTTGTTCAGAAATCAATCGCAAACGGTATTGATATAATCCGTATTTTTG
>JAFWXG010000259.1 GCA_017523005.1 Clostridia bacterium | reverse complement strand
CCGTAGGATGATAGAGCATATCTCCTCGACCTAAAAGCTTTTCAGCACCTGCAGCGTCTAAAATAGTTCTTGAATCGATTGCATTTGAAGTAGCAAACGCAATTCTTGACGGGATATTTGCCTTGATTGTACCTGTAATAACATTTACAGACGGACGCTGTGTTGCGATAACTAAATGCATTCCCGCAGCTCTTGCAAGTTGTGCTAAACGCAATATTGAGTCTTCAACCTCGCTTGGTGCAGCCATCATTAAATCTGCAAGTTCGTCTATGATGATTACAACCTGTGGCATGAGCGGTAAATTGTTTTGCTTAGCGTATGTATTATACGATTTAATTTCTCTTACCTTTGCTTCTGCAAACATATCATATCTTGTCATCATTTCTTTTACAGCCCAGCTTAATGCGCCTGCAGCTTTTTTAGGTTTAGTCACTACAGGTGTATCAAGATGGGGAATTCCGTTGTACACGGAAAGCTCGACAACCTTGGGGTCAACTAAAAGAAGTTTAACTTCGTTTGGGTTAGCTTTATACATAATGCTTGCTATTATTGAGTTAACGCAAACACTCTTACCTGAACCTGTCTGACCCGCAATTAAAAGATGTGGCATTTTTGCTAAATCAAGAATAATGGGCTTTCCGCTTATATCTTTTCCTAATGCGACAGCAAGTTTTGACGGATGATTTTTAAATTCATCGCTTTCTAAAATTTCACGCATGGTAACCATGTCAATTTCTGTGTTAGCAATTTCGACACCGATTGCAGCTTTTCCTGGAATAGGAGCTTCGATACGAACACTTTGAGCTGCGAGATTTAAAGCGATATCATCTGCTAAATTAACAATTTTACTAACCTTTACACCTGCCATCGGTTGAAGTTCAAAGCGTGTAATGGCAGGTCCTTTTGTAACTTGCAAAACTTTTGCTTGAACACCAAAGCTTGCAAGGGTGTCAACAAGCTTTTTGGCATTAGATGTAATATCTGCTTCAGAAACATTTTTCTTGGCTGATTTGTTTACAGCAAGTAAATCCAAAGGTGGAAATGTATATTTTATAAAGAGGTCTTCGTGATTTGGCTCATAAGGCTCTTCATCATCTTCTTCATCGTCTGTATTCAATACTATTTGGCTGTTTTCGTCTAAAGCTGTGTCTGTGAAAACTTTACCTTGTTCAGGCTCAATTTTCATATCAGGTCCAATAATAATATCTTCTTCGGGTGGAATAATAATTTCGTCAAACTCGTTTTCATCTTCATGAGTAGGTGTATTTATAATAACGGGGAAGTCGTAATCTATTTCGGACGATGATACAACAGGCTGTTCAGCTTTTTTCAATTCTTTTTTTGCTTTGCGGTCAGCAATTGATTTTTTTATCTTGGTAGCAGTGTTCTTGACAAAATCCAAAATCGATATTTTAAACAGAAGAATAAAGAAAATCGCAAATGCTGAAATATAAACAATTATTGCTCCGGTTCTTCCAATTATTGAAACTAATAATAAGTTTAATAAACCTCCAAACACACCACCGCCGTATCCAAATGTTGCTTCTGAATAGTATTCAGAGATACTTTTTGCTAAATTTTCGTATTCAGAGAAATTTCCAAAAAAGTGTGTAAATGCATTAAAAACTAAAAGCAGAAGAGCAATATAAATAAATTTTGCACGATATTTATAAATGCTTTTTTCGATAATTAAGTTTGTGCCTATGGCAATAAAATAAAAGGGAAGAAGATAAGCAGAGTAGCTAAAAAGACCCAAAAGAATTT
>JAFWXG010000258.1 GCA_017523005.1 Clostridia bacterium | reverse complement strand
TCCTAACAGGATATATTTGTCAAGGAATTTACAGTTTTTTTAAAAATAAAAACATTTTATTTTATAGTATTCTGATGTTGCTTTTCAAGCCATTCTTTTTTATACTCAGAAGATATTTTTTCTTCTTTCAAAAACTTTAAAACCTCTGCAAGTTTTTTTACAGAATAATCAACCATAGCTCTTGCAATTCTTTCATTCATACCCTCATGCATATCCCCCTCGTATGAGTTAGGATAGTTTGCCATCCAGGCAAACGGAGTATTTATTTTAAGGCTTAAAAATTCATCAAATCTATGTGTTGAAAGGTTGCTTTCCTGATTTGCTTTGTCAAGCCTTACAGTTTCAGGTCTTACACCGTAAACCCAACCCGTTTCAACAAAATCTGCGTGGCCGAATTTTTTCTTCTCTTCTACATACTTTTGCAAAATTTTTCTGTCTTCTGTTGTCAGATATTTATATCCTTCATTTAAGATTTTTTTGGGAGTCGCAAAATCTGAACCTAATGAATAGTCAAAAACAGAATATCCGTTATCTTGATAAAGAGTGCCTCTTGAAAAATAAGAAATCATTGACTGATTACCGCCATGTCCATTGTAAAGTAATATCTTGTCAAAGCCGTTTCTAAATATTTCACTGCAGGTTTCTTTTAAAATTTGGAGTCTTAACTCGGGGCTGAATATTACTGTTCCCAAAAACTCGCCCGAACCTGTTTTCTCTCCGAAATACATTGTCGGAAAAACACATACAGGCTCTATTTCTGAAGCTCTTTTTGCAATTTCTGTAATATGGATTACATCAGTACCTACAGGAAGATGCTGTCCATGCTTTTCAAGACAACCCACAGGCACTATGCACACACCCTTTGACTGCTTAATTGCATCTTTAAATTCTTCTTCGCGCAAATTTTCCCACAACATTTAAAATTACCTCCACACCTCTTACAAATTGAGTAATTTCATCGCATTTTTAAAGTAAATCTGATCATATTCACTATCAGTAAGTGTCAACGAATTCAGCAATCTTTTTTCCATTGTTGCAGTGTGCCAAGGCGAGTCTGTGCCAAACAGCATTTTATCGACACCGTGTTTTTCGATTATTTTTTCCGCTATTACTTTTGGCATTTGAGCATAACCGAAAGATGTATCAAAATACAAATCTTTTCCGCACAGCAGTTCTATAACCTGTTCTCCGCATCCTGCACCGCCCCAATGAGCAGCAACAACAGGGAATTCAATCCATTTAAGTGCATTTAAAAGATTCTGAGGCATACAGTGGTATGGAGCTGAATATCCGTAGTCTATACCCGCGTGAAACACAACAACAAGACCAAGCTCAGCAATTTTTTTGTAAATAGGTTTCATAAAATGGTCATCAACAAAGAATTCCTGATATTCAGGATGCAATTTAATACCTTTCAAGCCAAGCGATTTTATTCTCTCTAACTCATACAATGCATTTTCTGCCTTTGGATATATAGAACCGAACGACACAACACCTTCTATTTTGTTTATTTCAGCAGCAAAATCATTTACACTTCCCTGTTGGTGTTCATTTGTTGCGATATTTAGAACAACAGACATGTCTACATTTTCTCTTTTCATAGATGAAATTATGCCGTCGACTGTGCCTGTTGTATAATATTCCATTCCGCCCGATACATGAGAAAGCTTTTGCAATGCCTTATCTGCTATTTTATCAGGGAAACAATGTGTATGAAAATCTATTACCATAGAAATATCGCCTCTTATCTTATTCGTTTTTAAGTCTTATTACAATCTGCTGTGATGCTTCTTCTCCCGGTTTTAAAAACGCAAGCGTATTGTTTTTACGCATAACATCTCGTCCGTCAGGAGTGCAGTTTCCGGGTTCTAATCCCAAAACATATTCACCTTTCCCCATCATTTTCCATTCTGTAAAGAATGGTAATTCGTTTTTGTTATAATTTATTGACAAAGATGTTTTTATATCAGGATTATATATTTCAGCCTTTCCCTCTACCATATCATAATAAAAGCATTGTTCTACAAAACCTGATGTTGGTTTTTCAACAATCAAAGCATCTTTGATGCCTTTTTCGGCATCTGCATTTCTTGGAGTTACACCGTTGTTCTTTATGGTCAAAACTGATTTTTCAGAAAGAAGCGGATAACCCATATTGAAATGATATAAAATCATGTACGGCGTTTCCCTGTCGCTTATGTTTTTCACTTTATCATTTATTATAATTTCGTCGCTGTCAAGAGGACAAACATATTCTCTTTCCAAAATAAGCTGATGCCCAAAAAGCGATGCGTCACGGATATAAAGCTTTACATGAATTCCTTTATCATCTGTAAAGCAATTAACATTTTCAGCAGGGGTGTTGCCTATTGTTCCGTGTAACGGCAAATCTTCCCCGTTATCTGTGCACGGATCTCCTACTGCGGTAAGTCCGCAGGTTGTCAAAAAGCCTGCAGTAAATGATTTTAAAAAACCTGCACCCTTATCGTCATAGTATTTTGGCGAAACATAACCGCATGGTGCAAAATAACCCATATTTTTGCCATTAAAATAAAGTCTTGAAATGTCTCCGCATCTGTCAGCGGAGATTGTAAACATAAGACCTCTTCCGTTGTTTACTTCAAACAGTCTTATTCCGTCTCCTTTGCCTCCGCACAACTTATGTTCTTCTACTCCGTAAAGCTGTGATTCATGTCCTACATATTCTTTCATAATAAACCTCCCTATAAAACTTTAATCTGTTTTATTTTTAATGAATCTATAATTTCCTGTGCCTTATCAAATGCAAAATCAAGTCCGTCAACCGAATGTGCATCAGCACTTATTATAACTCTGCCGTTGCCTTCTTTTATTCTTGTTAATAGCATATCAGACGGATAAGGTTTTGTTCGATATCCCCTTATTATTGCACCTGTGTTGACTTCAAACGACTTATGGTAAGACAGCAATTCATCTATCGCACAATATGCCGAATTTTTATACTTGTCACAATTTTCATCAAATAAATTTCCGCTTTCGTTAAATTTTGTGACCAAATCGATATGCCCTACAATATCGAAATCAAATCTTTTCGGTAAATTTTTAACCAGACTGTAGTAATCGTCTATGAAAGCATATATATCACCGTTCCAAGCGTCGTTTACAGCATTCAAAAGTATCTCTTCAGACTCATCAACAGGATAGTATACACCATTTTTTTCAACATAATGAACAGAGCCGATTATGTAGTCATAATCAGCTAAATTCTCCTCGGAATAGTAGTCCATTTCAAGTCCTAAATATATAGAAATCTCATTCTTGTACTTATCTTTAAGTCTTAAAATTTCGTTTTTATATTCTTTGGTCTTTTCTTTACTCATGCACCATGACAAATCAAACGAAGTGTAAGCATGCCCTGAAAATCCCAAATGAGTAAACCCTTTTTCTATAGCAGATTTAATCATTTCTTCAGGGGTGTTCTTTCCGTCACAGTATGTTGTATGAGTGTGAAAATTTGATTTTACATTCATTTTGTCATTTTCTCCTGCTTTACCTTTTTGTCAATTACATGACGGGACGCAAGTTCTTTTTTGATATCGTCAACTGAAATTCCCATTTCCACCATCAAAACCATGATGTGATATGTAAGATCGGCAATTTCATAAATTGTTTCTTTTTTATCGTCGGCTTTACCCGCAATAATAACCTCCGTAGACTCCTCGCCTACTTTTTTTAAGATTTTATCAATACCTTTTTCAAAAAGATATGTAGTGTATGAGCCTTCTTTTTTCTCTGTTTTTCTTCCCCTTAACATTTCCATAAGGCTGTCAAGTGAAAAGGCAGAAATATCGTCACTTTCATAAACACTATTGAAAAAACAGGAATCTTCTCCTGTATGGCAGGCAGGACCGTCTTTTTTTACCAAAACTGTAAGAGCATCTTTATCGCAGTCTGCGGTAATGCTTACAATGTGCTGATAATTTCCTGATGTTTCGCCTTTTAACCAAAGCTCCTGTCTTGAACGGCTGTAAAAACATGTCAAGCCTTTTTCTATTGAAATTTCAAGGCTTTCTTTGTTCATGTATGCCAAAGTTAACACTTTCATAGTATCTGCATCTACCACTATTGCAGGTATTAAACCTTTTTCATCAAATTTAAGTTCGTTAATGTTTAACATAGCTTTCTCCTATAATCTTACAATAATATCGTTTTCACGCAATTTTTGTTTTAAGTCTTTAATTTCTACTTCTCCGAAATGAAAGATTGATGCCGCAAGTCCTGCGTCAATTTCAGGAAGAGTTTTGAACAAGTCGATAAAGTCTCCTATTGAGCCTGCACCGCCCGACGCAATTACAGGTACATTTACTGCATCTAACACTTCTTTGAGCATCGGAATATCAAACCCACGCTTTACACCGTCTGTGTCAATGGAGTTCACAACAACCTCTCCTGCGCCCATATCAACGCACCTTTTTATCCAGGATATTGCTTCCATTCCGGTATTTTCTCTTCCACCCTTTGCAAAAACGCGGTATACTCCGTCCACCTTTTTAATGTCAGCACTTATAACAACGCATTGGTTGCCGTATTTTTTTGCAGCTTCTTCTATTAGGTTCGGGTTTTTTATTGCGCCTGAATTTACACTCACCTTATCCGCACCGCATTTTAACACTCTGTCAAAATCAGCTATAGTATTTATTCCTCCACCTACAGTAAGCGGAATGAAGATGTTAGCAGCAACTTCCTTTAATATGTCGGTAAATAAATTTCTTTCTTCGTAGGACGCGGTAATATCATAAAAAACAAGTTCGTCAGCACCGCAATCACTGTAGTATTTGCCGAGTTCTACAGGAGATGAAACATCGTTAAGTCCCGAAAAATTTACTCCTTTAACAACTCGTCCGTCTTTTACATCAAGGCACGGAATAATTCGTTTTGTAATCATTTTCCCACCTCTTTTGCCACACTTACTGCATCTTCAATTTTTATGTCGCCGGTATAATAAGCTTTACCAATAATTGCACCATAAACATTAAGTTCTGCTAAAGCTTTAACATCTGAAAGCGAAGACACACCACCTGATGCTATAAGGTTGAAATTAAATTTTTCTGTCAAGTTTTTATACAGTTCTATATTTGTACCCTGCATAGCACCATCTTTTGAAATGTCGGTACATATTACAGTTTTAACGCCCAAATCTTCAATTTTTTTACAAAATTCCATATATGAATATTTTGAGTTTTCTGTCCAGCCTTTTACAGCAACGAACCCGTCTTTAATATCAATTCCGACTACTATTTTATCCCCGAAATTTTTAACCGCTTCTGTTAAAAAATCCTGATTTTCAACTGCAGCTGTTCCTAATATCACTCGTGAAACTCCTGCATCTAAATAAGTTTCTACAACTGACAAAGAACGAATTCCACCGCCTATTTCTGCATTAAGACCGCTTTTAGAAACAATTTTCTTTACAGTTTCTATATTAGGGGTCTCTCCGTTTTTTGCACCCTCTAAATCTACAATATGAATGTCTTTTGCGCCTTTATTTAAAAAGTCTTTTGCGACTTTTTCAGGGTGGTCGTTATATACAGTCATTTGATTGTAATCGCCTTTAAAAAGACGCACACACTTGCCGTCAAACAAGTCAATGGCAGGCAATATAATCATTTTTATTCCTCCGTTTTGTATTCATTAAATGCTTTTAAAATGGAAAGTCCCACCTCTCCGCTCTTCTCGGGATGAAACTGACAACCAAACACATTGTTATTCTGCACGGCAGCAGTCAATTCTGTACCGTATTCTGTTGTCGCAATTACACTTTCTTCACATTTTGCCCCAAAATATGAATGAACAAAATACACGCAATCGCCCTTTTTCAGATATTTAAAAATGGGAGTTTCTTTTGAAAAATGAAGTTCATTCCAACCAATATGCGGTATCTTAAAGCTTTTGTCCACCACATCTTTTATGGGTATGATTTCGCCTTTTATAAGCCCTAAACCGTCGTGTTCCCCATATTCAAAGCTTTTCTCAAACAACATCTGCATACCAAG
>JAFWXG010000257.1 GCA_017523005.1 Clostridia bacterium | reverse complement strand
ATTGCTTATATATTCAGGGTCTACTGTATATTCAGTTGTTGCGTAATCATTCTGGTAACCTGTTGTCCAGATTTGCTGCATTATGTATTCACCGACCAACTTCGCACCATCTAAATATTTTTGTTCGTTTGTCTCTTCGTACGCACGAACTAAAACATTTAACATTTTAATTGTTGTTTCCTGAATGAAACTTGCATTTGCAGCAAAGTCTTCGCTGTAAAGTTTTTCTAAGTTTTTGTCAGCATTTTCTATAAGGTCATTGGTATATTCATCTGAATTTGTGATAAAGTTCATAGCTTGCGCATTCATAGTACCATGACTGTCTTTCAAACCCTTATATTTGTTAAACGAATCGCTATAAAGGAATGGCATACGACCTTGTGTAGCCTGATACATACCGATATAGGTTGAAGCAGAGTAATTTGTTGTTCCGCCTAATCTTTTTGGATTTTCTCTTGAGCTGTCATACCAAACACTACCGCGAGATAATGTATAGGCCAACGACGGAATTACTCGCTCGTCAAGAAATTCCTCATCTTCTGTAAGCAGGTAACGCTGAATAAGTTCAAGAACATTTGTATGGTCAACTTCACGGGTTTTTGTATCGCTTTCCATATAAATGAATGCTTTTTCATCTTCATGCCAACCGCTGTACAAATCGTCTTTGATTAAGTCAGTTGTATTATAGATTGCTTCATTTAAAGAAGTATAGTAGTTTTCACGAAGGTCAACACAGTTAAACAAATCCTGTGCGACATGCTTCATTGTGTTATAGCCATCTAAATCATTATAAAGTATTCTGTATGAGAATGTGTAGTCATCTCCAGCCTTAAAGAGACACTGATTTGTACCAAACAATGGTGCAACTATCTGACCTCTTGCATTTCCGTCAGGAGAACGGAACAACACACCGAAATCCTGATCGCCTGGGCGAGCAACATACTGTCTTACAGATGTCGGGTCTACTGCTACACCCTTTGTAAGAGTCTTACCATCTTCAACAAATGTAAATGCAACCATAGGTGTAAACATTGAGCTTTCGCCAATTACACTCGCATCGACTGGAATTTCTTTTTGTGTGAAATGCAAAGGTGCAGTTACTTTTTCAAATGACTTGTCACTAAAGTCATTTCCGCTGAAATATGTAAATGAATATGCGCCGTCATTTTTGAGTTTAGCATTAAATGTTACTTTCGGGTCATCAGCTAAATCGTCAAGAATAAAGGTCATAGTACCTTCTACTTTTTCGGAAGAAACTTCCAACTTAACAGTTTTATCATCTACTTTTGTTATAGATTTAGGAATAAGCCATTCAGGCTTACCTGTTTTATAGTATTGTTTAATTGATGTAGCTGTGTGCTGACCCTCAAATGTATCAAAAGTCATATTAAAAGCTTCAAAAGGAAGTGAATCAACAGAAAAACGAGGTGGTATATCTGTTGCTACAATACTATCATCTGCATGAAGTGCCAAAATACCCAAATCTTCTGAGCGGTCTTTAACTAAAGTCCATTCTCCGTCACGCTTTATGAAAATTTCATTCTGTACAACATCGCCTCTTGCTGTAGTACCTTTATAGAAATTGATTTTATATGTATCATTTTCAATAGTTTCAGCAGGCACTTCGCTCACCTTTTGGTTTGCCCATTCAGGGAAGGATGCAGGGATTTGACTTCCGGCTTTAAGATTTGCCAAAACATATTGCTGATAATCTTCGTATCCGCCTTCAGGAACAAATTCTAAATCGTTTGTGATAATAAGGCCCTGTAATCTACCGAAGAAGCCGGCTGTATCGCAAATACGAATTTCGTTAACCTCGCCTCTTGTGAGCTCTATTGTTCCGCCGTCTTCCCAATGGAATTCGTCTTTGCCATGCTGACCGAAAGTTTTATCAAGACGCTTGCCGTTAACATCTATATTGAAAAATCTTGAACCTTGCTGGTCATTAGCATAGTCAATAGCTTTTGCCCAAAGTTTGTAAGTTCCTGTTGTACCTACACTAAAGTTTGCAACAGCATCATCTCGGGGAGATTCAGCAGGAATTCCATCGATTTTTGCGCGGATAATATGAGAGCCAACATCTGTCCATGTACCAAGTGTTGAATAGCTTGTATTGTCAAAATAAAGCATCTCATTTCCTTCGTTTCCGCTTACTATATTAACAGTATATGTTGCATCATCCCACTCTACATCACACTCTAACGCTTCTGATACAAAACGAAGCGGAACTAAAGTTCTGTCATTTACAAGTGTTGCAGGTGAATCGATTTCATAAGGCAAGTCGTTAATTGATGCAGTTGTGCTTCCGATAGGAATTACAACTCTATCGCCATGACTGCTCACGCCAACAACAGTTTCATTGTAATCGTTCCAATAAACAGTTGCTCCCAACGCTTCAAAAATCGCTCTCATGGGGACCATAGTGCGAGAATTTATAAGCATTGGCGGAACATCAAACTCTAAATTTTCTCCGTTATAAATAACGGTGATTTCTCTCTCGTCAGCAAGTGCTGGAACGGTTAAAACCGACACAAGCATTACCATCGAAAGAAACAGTGCTAATACTTTTTTTGCCATTTAAATCTCTCCTTTTTATGTATATATTAGTTTACTTTATACTAACATAAATAAGCCTAACAGTCAAGTATTTTTATGAAGATTTAATGTATTTAGTGTTAAATAAGAATCCCGAAAGCAAGCGAAAACTTGCTTTCGGGCATTTTTAAATATTAAGATATTTTTTTATATCTTCAAACATTTCGGTTTTTGGTTTCCAGCCATAATACGAGCCTTTGATTGTAAAGCTTGACCAATACTTTCTTGCATCATCGTCAGACTCAAAATGTGTAATCGCTTTATCGAAGTCAATATTATACTGGTCTTGGTTGTCTGTTCTCTGGGATATGTTGCGAATTATTGCTTTTTGTAATAAAAAGCTTCCATTATCATAGATATGCTTCCACTCAATTGTATGGCCTATCCAATTTTTGGAAATCTCAGGAATTTCGGATTTTGCGACCACCAATCTATAGTAATTCTGTACTCCTCCTCTGGTCTTTAAAAATCCAATATCATAATTCTTATTTGTGGTGTTACATTCTAAAATAAAATCTCCGCCCAAAGGCTCACACTCAGGTAATGATGTAATCTTTTGGTCGTTTAAGGTTAATGTACCGTCTTTTAACACCTCAAATGTCTTTTTGCCAAGATTGTAATAACCGATAGCCACATCTTTACTTACAGGCACATTTTCGCCTAAACCAAAAATAACTTGAGCAGTTCCGTCGTCGTCAACCTTTAATTTGTTGCCCACAACTAAATTATGTAATCCTTTAACTACATTATGCGAACCGCTTACAACATTAGAATGTCCTGTTACCTCATTGTCAACACCGAAAATAACCGAATAATCTCCTTCATTATATGTATTCTCTTTGCCGACTACCAAACCATTATTACAATCCTTTGCAACCGTATGATTTCCGTCCTTAGTTACAATGGTATTTTCATTTTTTACAACAACAGGAATATTTTTCACAATTCCTTCTACGACCTCGGTAACCGCCTCTGCCCTTTCTAAAACATTTTTAGTATCAATTACAAGCTTTGTAAGAACAGGGTAGTTGTCAACTGCAGTAACAGCATCTTCTGTAATGCCCCCCTCAATTACATTGAAATTTAAAATTTTTGCTGTAAGAACACTTTGGTCTTTTGAAACAACCCTTATTCTTATTTCAAGTTTTCCGGGCACAGCGTACATAGAATTTTTAAGAAGATATTTTAGTGTATTTCCGTAAATTTCGCCTACATCTGTAACTGTCTGACCATCAGCTCTTATTGCAGTTATTTCAAATGTGCACCCGGCAAAATCATTTTCCCCTTTAAATACCAATTCGTATGCGTTTACATCATCTGCAACCAGTGATATTACCGAATCATCCAGAAAGGGGACTTCTTTAATTAAAATTTCCTTTTTCATATAATTCTCCTTTATAATTTGTTATTTAAAATTTTTGTTTTTGAAATCAACTCCTTGTTTTAAATTTACACACTTTATGGGAAGCAACATAGACATTGCTGACTTTGTAATTTTCACATTCCATTCACTATGTGAATTATATTCACAATTTTATCACAAAACCGATTATTTGTCAAGAGTTTTTGTGAATATTTTTCACTTTTACTTGACAAAGTGAAAAATATTCACTATTATATACATGAGGTGTTTAAAATGTTTTCGGTAAAATTAAAAGAATTAAGAAAAGAAAAAGGTATTACTCAACAAGAACTTGCAAAGATTTTAGGTGTTGAGCGCTCAACAATCAGCAAATACGAGGGAAAAGATAATGTAATGCCTTCACATGAAGTATTGTTTGCTATAGCAGCATATTTCGGGGTGTCTGCAGATTATCTTTTAGATCTTCCAAAGCCTGCCGCTCTACCCTTTCAAAACGAATTGCCTGAGGGATTTTCTACATTTGAAGTGAGCGATGACAGCATGGAACCAAAATTTTCAGTTGGAGATATAGCTATTGTAAAAAAAGATGCTGACATAAATACGAACGATTATGTTTTAGTCACAATTAACGAAACACCGACCATAAAAAAGATAAAGACGGACAAAGACTGCCTGATGTTAATTCCTACTAACCCTAAATATGATGTTTTGTTCTACAACAACATGATTACAGACACCTCCGAAGTCAAGATTTTAGGCAAAGTAGTAGAACTTCGCTCAAAATTTTAAATATTTTCCTATTTTTTTGAGAAAATAGGTTGACAAACAAAAAAAATCGTAGTATAATATTTTTTGTTCTCTGGAATAAAAATGCGAGTGTGCTGGAATTGGCAGACAGGCACGTTTGAGGGGCGTGTGCTTCAGGGCGTATGGGTTCAAGTCCCATCACTCGCACCATTTTTATTATCGGGGTGTAGCGCAGCTGGTAGCGTACTTGACTGGGGGTCAAGTGGTCGCAGGTTCAAGTCCTGTCACTCCGACCAAACTTGCACCGGAAAGTATGTTAAGCATCCTTTCCGGTGAACTCAAAACTAAATATAGCGGAATGGTGTAAAGGTAGCACAAACGACTCTGACTCGTTTTGTATGGGTTCGAATCCTATTTCCGCTGCCAAAATCAAGAGCGTGTTCGGCTGTATCAGCAGAGCATGCTTTTTTAAAACAAAAAGGAGGTAAGCAGAATGTATAAGGCACAAGATGACAGATATGAAAACAAAGCATTTAACCGCTCGGGCAAAAGCGGAATTTTTCTGCCAGCTGTTTCGTTAGGTTTTTGGCACAATTTTGGAGAAAACGATGATTTTCAAAATATGCGCCAGATGTGTTTTACTGCATTTGATAACGGCATCACTCATTTTGATTTGGCAAACAACTATGGTCCGGGGCCCGGAAGTGCAGAAGTAAGTCTTGGTAAAATAATTAAAAAAGATATGTCAAATTACCGCGATGAACTTATCATAAGTACAAAAGCAGGATATACCATGTGGGATGGTCCTTACGGAGATTACGGCAGCAAAAAATATATGATAGCAAGTCTTGACCAAAGCTTAAGACGATTAGGGCTTGATTATGTAGATATTTTTTACCATCATCGCATGGATAAAAATACACCGTTAGAAGAAACCATGCACGCATTGGCTACAGCGGTACACAGCGGAAAAGCCTTGTATGCAGGGCTTTCAAATTATGACGGCGAGACAATGACTAAAGCATCAGAAATACTAAAATCAATGAATTGTCCGTTTATAATAAATCAAAACAGCTATTCAATTTTCAACCGCACCATAGAAAATAACGGATTGTTAGAAGCATCACGAAAAGAAGGAAAGGGAATAATCGCATACAGCCCGTTAGCTCAAGGATTGCTTTCTGACCGTTATTTGAATGGAATTCCAAAAGACTCGAGAATTAAAAAAGATGGCAGATTTTTGAACATGAAAAGTCTTACCGAAGAAAAGCTAATCATGATAAGTAAGTTAAATAAAATTGCTGTTGAGCGTGGTCAGACATTGGCGCAAATGGCGCTTATGTGGGTGTTAAAGGATAAGGCAGTTACAAGTGTACTGATAGGTGCGTCAAAGCCAGAACAAATTATAGAAAATATAAAATCTGTAAACGGAGCACCATTTACAGAAGAAGAGCTTAAAGCTATTGATAATATTGTATTATAAAAAAAGCAGCGGATTTCCGCTGCTTTTAATTATTCATAATAATATTTAGGGCTTTCACCGTATATATTCGCATCTTTCTCGCTGTCCCTTGCAAGCAAGATTAAGAGCCAAATCGGACCGATTACCGGTATAAACGAAACCAAGAGTATAAATCCGCTTTTTCCTATATCGTGCATTCTGCGTATCGCAACTGCAAGATTAGGCAAGACTACCATGGCAGTAAACATAAACTCCATAACCGACGCAAGCTGTCTGATGGTTATAGCTCCTAAGATTGAAATGGCAAGGGCAATGAGCCAGTTGCAGATTGCAGCATACCAAAATTCACGCCTTCTGCTTCTCCCTTGAAAATTAAAATATCCCTCCCAAAAAGCAATTATTGCATTTTCAAAAGACATTTCTCTTACGCGAATAAATTTTCTTTTTGTTTCAAATTCTAATTCATCAAGGTTTGTGCCACAATTAGGACAAACTTGAACATTCTCTTCAAAATACATTCCACAGTTTGTACAATAAACACTCACGACAGTCCCTCCAAATCAAAAGTTCTCACTTACAAAGGCGTTCGATTTCCTCAATAAGCTCCATAGATTTAAGTGTACTTTCGGGCGGATTTTTAATATTTTCGCTATTGCTGATGAGCATCTCTACGAAATATCTTATCTCCTCTTCGAAAAAATCAACATGTGTGTCTATAACAAGCTCTGACTTCTCATCATCGTAAACGGTTACAATGCCATTCTTGTCACATACAACTGTCGCGTTTTCAAAATTAACACGCCAGTCAGCGGCAAAAGAATAGCTTTGTGGGAATCCCCAATCTCCTCTTATATTTACAACGCCATTTTTGTACTTAAATATTGTTGACACACTGTCACAGAAAGTGAAATTCTTTTGTGCAGAACTATAAATTTTTTCAGGTACTCCGAACAAATAATTAACCAAATCCACATCATGAAGATGCATATCTAATATTACACCATCATCTCTTTTGGTATATTCTTTGCCTTTTTCAAATCTCCACAATGGAAGCGGAGATACTCTTGAAAAGTCGGCTGAAATCAATTTACCAAATTTATTTTGATTTATAACTTCCTTTAAATATTGGCTTGCTGCATCAAATCTTACACATTGTGCAACCATCATTCTTGCTTTTGAGTTTTTCTCTGCTTCAATCATTTCTCTGCAGTCATCTGTTGAAACAGCCATGGGCTTTTCAACAAGAACATTCACATTATTTTTGAGTGCTTTGATTGTTGCATCTTTATGTAAAAATACAGGCAGACAGATATCTACCATGTCAAGGTCTTCTTTTTCAAACATTTCGTCTGCATTGGTATAGCAATTATCTATCTTTGCAAGAGGCTTGT